>JALHST010000273.1 GCA_022865355.1 Maribacter sp.
ACGGTTTCCATCATCATATAGGTCAGACCGGTTTCTTGGGTCAGGCGCACGATTTCCTCGCATTCGGCCACCGTTGTCGCCATGGGTACGGTGCACGCCACATGCTTTCCTGCCTTCAAAGCCTTAATCGATTGGATCCCATGATCCGGGATGGGCGTATTGATATGTACGGCATCGATGTCGGGATCCCGCAACAATTCATCATAGGAGGTATATCGTTTTTCTATATTGAAGCTGTCGGCCAGTTCGTTCAATTTTGCTGCATTACGCTGACATAGGGCCACCAGATTGGCCTGGGGATGTTTTTGGTAGATCGGTATAAATTCTGCCCCAAATCCGAGTCCGACTATAGCGATATTCATGTTCTTAGTGCTCATTGGATTGCTATTAATTGTTGAATGTTTTCTTTAGAAAGGAAATCCCTTCAGACGCAAAATCATCTTGACTCTCCGCCAAGTTCTTCCAGATGCAAACCGCTCCGGCCAGCTCCTTGATTTCCGGGGTAAAACTTTCGATAACCATCGTGCCTTTATAGCCAATGTCTGAAAGGCCCAATTTAAAATCTTCCCATGGGGTCAATCCCGTACCCGGGATGCCCCTATGATTTTCCGAAACCTGCACATGGATCAATTTATCACCAACCCTTCGTATGGCCTCGCGTATATTTTTTTCTTCAATGGTCATGTGAAAGCCGTCTAAGAGCACTTTGGCGCTGGTATGGTTGATATCGCCAATCAATCGCATAACGTCCTCTGCTGTATTGATCATATCCGATTCGAATCGGTTCAGGGGTTCTAGGGCAATTGACAAGCCATGTATTTCTGCCATGGCACAGACCTTGCGCAAATTTTTGACCGCCCGCTCCCATTCTATCTTTCGCTGCTCATCGGGCACCATCCGCGCTTTTCCCACTGCAGAATACATGGGGCCTGCCACAAAATCGACTTCCCATTGGTTACAAAATTCAAAACATTTTTCAATATAGCGCAAACAGTTTTTGTGCACCGCGGGATCCTCATGGGTCAGGTCTTTTGTTGGCCCGAATACCCCACAAACGGTGGGTGTAAGGTCATACGCTAACAAGGCTTCCTTGACCCGA
This sequence comes from Maribacter sp., assembly GCA_022865355.1. Taxonomy (GTDB): domain Bacteria; phylum Bacteroidota; class Bacteroidia; order Flavobacteriales; family Flavobacteriaceae; genus JALHST01. The sequence continues at coordinate 1,100 of JALHST010000273.1, forward strand.
TCAGCGTCAATGAGTTCGGGGTCCTCGACTGGTATTTCTACCACATCAAAACCCATCTCCTTAATTTTTGGAAATAAGGCAATGGATTGTGTCGTAAAAGGGGATTCCCAAAGCCAAGTAGTGACGCCGTATTTCAGGTTGTTGGACATAAAGTTTAGGAGTTTATTAGGTTAGATGTTTAGGAGGTTATTGTTTATTGTTTATTGTTCACTGTTTACTGATGACGTCATTGCGAGCCCATCCATTGGGCGAAGCAATCCCCTGGATCAATGTCCCAATGAAACAGATCACCACGTCGCTACCGCTCCTCGTGATGACGTCATTGCTCACTGCCTACTGTTCACTGGCTACTACCTTCATAACCCCCTGCATGATGCGCCAATGCCCGGGGAAGGTGCATATATACGGATAATCTCCTGGTTTTTCAGGAGCCGTAAAGCGCAGCACCACCTTCTGTTCGGGATTTAACATGGCAGTTGAATGCAATACTTCAGGCATCGCGGGAATATAACTTTTTTCGGCCCCACTCGGATCTTGCGCCAGTTTATCCGCGGCAGCCCCTACTTTTTCGATACTTCCTTGGGCCAGGATCAAGAGATTGTGCTGCATAAAATCGGTGTTTTCAAATACCAATTCTACCGTCTGGCCCGCTTTTACGACGAACTCGGTCAGGTCGTATTTCATTTCGTTTTTAACCGTCTTTATGTTGATTACAACATCCGCTTCACCTGTATCCGCGGTTTCACCTTCCGGGCCCATTCCCTTTTTCACATAGTTCTTGGCGAAAACTTCCGCAATCGACGCGCCACCGAAAGCATTGTTGGCAGTTTGGGCAAAATCGGTTTCAACTTCATATTTCCAGATACCTGCAAGGGACAGGCTTTTGTCACCGGATCGAATATACAGTTGTTCCGGTCTTCCATAGATCCCGCCATTGCCGCCCGTATCCTCGACACGAATGGCAATCGTATTCGACCCATTTTTAAGGAGTCCTTTTGGAATGTCGTAATACCGGTTTTTGCTATAATCTTTCTCCGTCACCCCCACCTGCTTTCCATTTACATAAACGACATCGGAATCATCTATCGGTCCCAGGGATATAAAGGTATCGCCGGCACTATTGAAGTTAAAATCCCTTCGAAACCAAATAACCCCGTCGATATTAAGTCCGGCATCTTCAATAAATTGCGGGAGTTGCATGGTTTTCCAATTTTTGTCATCGTAGGTAACGGCCTGTCGTTGTTCAGCAGTTGCCAAAGCCAAGTTAAAACCGGGATGGGCCTGGGCATACTGTTTCATAAATCCATCGCCATGTTTGCTCGCCGTCGCATACAGTGCTTTTGAAAGCCAATTGTCGTTTAGTATCCCCTTGTCCTGACTCAGATCATAGAGCATTTTTCCCACAGATTCCGAGGCTGGTCTTTCGGCAAAATAAAGCAATGCAGCCAAGCGCACCGAAGGATCGGGATCATACAATACTTTCGACTTGATGATGACGGCATCGGTGCCTTCGTTTTTGGGGAGGCCTTGAATGGCCGCTTTTCTGACGGCAGCCGATGAATGATACAAGGCACCCTTCACTACATTGTAGGCTTCCTGATCGGTCGACAAATCAACCAATCCGGCAATCGTCCAAAGGGCATGCAAGGCTGCCGGATTCATCCCTTGGACATCGACTTTCGGGTCATTGACCAACTTGTACAGTTCGGGAAGCACATCGGTTTTTCCGCGTTCCACCAAGAGTCGTTGTGCGGTCATTCGCCAGAACATATTGTCTTTCGAAAGCGCATGCACCAATTCGTCGGGTTTTTCAATGTCCAAAACCATTTTAGACGCTGATTCCTGGGTCCTTTGTTTGGGAACAATCCTCCAAATACGGCCTCGCGATATATCACGTAACGGATTTTCATAGGCGTTCCCTTTCCCGTTTACGGCATCGTAACCTCCTCTTTCCGTCGTAGGTGTTGGATTGTGCTGTACGATAAAATTATACCAATCCGCCACCCAAACATTCCCGTCGGGACCAACCTTGGCAGCCACTGGGGATACCCATTCGTCGGAGCTGGCAAAAATATTTCCTCCATCTTTCTCCAGATACCCGGCCCCGTTTTTCTCGATCTTGGCCATATGCACGAGCCCTCCTGTGGGTTCACAGACAAAAGCCACCTTGTTCCAATACGAACTCGGATACGTGCGTGCCGTATAGAAATGATGCCCGGCTGCTGCGGTAAAACCGCCAAAGACATCGACCTGTCTGACATTTGGGGTTATGGGCTGCATGGCGTAGTGCCCATCGATCTTTAGGCTTCCCTGTGCAGGGATGCCTTCGATGCCGACCATATCCTTATTGGGAATGCCTAAAAAGACGCTATGGGTATTATTCGCGGTAGAGGCAAAAAGCGAATTGTCCTCGGTAATACCTAAGCCCCACGTATTATTACTGGTATTGGTCAACACTTCAAAGTATTGCTTTTTGGGATCGAAGCGGTACATGTTTTGCGAAAATTCAAGATCTTGTCCAAAGATGGTACCAGAAAACCCTGAATAACCAACGACCCCATAAATGGTATTATCAATGCCATTTTGAAGATTCGATGCAACTGCATGCGTATCAAAGGTGCCCCAACCCTTAATCACGATTTCTTTTACATCGGCCTTGTCATCCCCATCGGTGTCTTTTAAGAATAGAAAATATGGGGCCTCCGATACGATAATTCCACCGTTCCAAAAGGTAAAACTGGTAGGTAGATTGAGCTTTTCGGCAAAAATGGTCACCTTATCGGCCTTGCCATCCTTATTGGTGTCCTCCAATATTTTTATAACATCGTCCCCGGTGCTCTTGTCCTCCCGCACCGTATTGGGGTAATCAACTGTTTCTATCACCCAAAGCCTACCTTTTTCGTCCCAGTTGATGTCGATCGGATTGATGATATCGGGTTCGGAGGCAAAGAGCTCCAAATCGAATCCTGCGGGGACCTGGATCAATTTTTCGGACTGCTCAGGAGTCAACGGCAATTGATATTTGGGGGCGGGATCCCGCTTTTCGTAGTTCGGAATATTGGCTCGATCCTCATACACCAGTTTTGGGATATCCTTGACATAGGCTTCCCAATTTTTGCGCACCTTTGGACTCACCGCCCATAGGATGCCTTGTTTGATCAGATTCTGAAATTCGGGATGGTTCCAGGTGCGCTCATCGTGGCCATAGGCCGTATAAAAAACTTTTCCTTCGCCGTACTCCTTTACCCAGGTCCAGGGTTCATGGTGCTCCCCTTCTACCCGCTCTTCCAAGACCGTAATATCGTCGGCGATCTGATCATGCACATAGGTCTCGTCCCAAGTAGAAAATTCCTTGACCGATTGCATGGCCGGGTGCGCGGCATCAATAATAGTGGCCGTAAAGGTTCCGGTACCGTGATCCTTGAATTGCGCCCCTACCAAATTGATGTATTTCGGGGAATTCTTAAAGCAAAAACTGGCCGAGTGAATGGGGATAAAGGCATGCCCTGCCGATACATAATCCAACAAGGCCTTTTCCTGCGCCGGCGTGATGCTTTCATGATTGGCATAAATGATGAGTCCGTCATACAA
>JALHST010000274.1 GCA_022865355.1 Maribacter sp.
CAGGGATCGATAACTATACCCGTAAAATAAAAGGGGACTGCTGCAAGGTCGGCTTTCTCATATTGCTTTTTGGCCTTTTTAAAATTCCAATCTTGCCAGAAATACAATTGTCCTAGAAGAAAATGGGCGCCTCCGAGTTCATCATTCAGTGAAAGAGCTTTTTCAGCATAAAATTTAGCGCGCCGAAATCCTTCCCTGGGTGGCGACAAAAGATACATGGTATAGAGAAAATGCAAGTTACCAAGTTCGGCATAGGCTTCGGCATAGTTGGGGTCTATTTCAATCGCTCGGGTAAAACAAGCCAAGGCCTTATCAAAATATGAGATGTACTTATCTACATAAAACCTTCCTTTTAAGAGCTGTTCATAGGCTTCCATATTTATCGGGGCCACTCTTTTTTCAACATCGGTAAAGGTCACCTTGAGTTTTTTCGAAATCTTGGCGGCGATATCATCCTGTACCTCGTAGATATCGGTCAGTTCCCGGTCATAGCGCTCGGCCCATATCTGTCGATCATCGCTTACGCTTATAAGCACTGCATTGATTCGTACGTTATTCTGGCTTTTTCGAATGCTGCCTTCAAGAATGTAGCTTACTTGTAAGGTCTTCCCGATTTCTTTTGGAGAAAGCGGGCTATTCTTGAATTGAAACGCCGAACTTCTTCCAACTACCCTCAAGTTTTTTACATTTGATAGGGTAACTAGAATTTCATCGGCTATTCCGTCACCGAAATACTCTTGGTCGGGGTCATTGCTCAAATTTCTAAATGACATAACCGCGATACTGTTATTTTGCGTAAAAGTTCTATCTACTTGAATATCTTGAAACCTATGGGGCATCGCACTTTGAAACTCATCGGTCACAATGACTTCATAAATCTTGACGGAATCTTTTACATTTCTAAGTTCAAAGTTGCCCTTCAACTTGGTTTTTATCCCTTTTTTGTTCGAAAGGTTTTTGCGAACGGCATCTGATATATGGGTGCCCCTCGGAGGTGCCGTGGGCTCAATTCTTGAAGCAATATTCACGCCATCCCCAAAAATATCCCCATTTTCGTAAAGCACTTCACTTAAGTGTATGCCTATTCGTATGATCAGGTTGGGCTCTTCGGCAGTAGCCAAATGTATTTCGGACGCCGCACTGACCGCATCGGTCGCACTGGCAAACATGGCAAGCACCCCATCTCCCAATTCCTTTATCCAGGTTCCGCCGTATTTTTCGATTATAGGCCCTTGAATGTTCCTATTTTTTTGCAACGCTTCGAGCGCTAGATTTTCGTCCTCTCCCATTATAGAAGTATACCCCAATATGTCGGTAAACATAATACACGCAAGAAGTCTATTGCCGTTTCTAATATCACTCATTGGTAACTAAACTAGTTGAATCTCCCATTTATTTGCTATTGTTTTCCTGGGAGGTGATCAATATGATTATTAAAGTATTAATTCGGTTTGATTTCACAATTTATTTATAGGACCGTTCTTGGGCATTCTGTTCATAATCCATTACATGATTTTGTTATAAATCTTACTTCCAAAGTTCGTATATCACTTGTCATTCAAAAATAACTATTCTACAATGATTTATAGCCCATTGCCCTTATCAGGTATCAGATTAAATATATTTTGTAGTAATATCGCTATAAGAGAAGTAGGATACTTCTTGCTTTTATCTTCATACCGTTCTTTTCCCTTCAAAGATAGGGTTGAATTGTTAAAATATGGCTTGTTTTTTGGACGAACTGTGGGTTATACTGTCCGAATGAACCGTTTAATTGATCCGGAACATTCCTACTATGTGAAGTGCGATGAAACCAAATATCCGTAAAATGGATTTACTTTCATTTCTTTACCCCTGGTTTGCCCAGGTTTCAAGTAATTTTATGAAGCCAAGAATTTCGCGTTACTTGTTATTTTTGTCTATTCTAATTGATTTTCTTGTAAAGGGAACAAATCGAACCGGTATCAGGTTTTTGGATAGTATCTTTCCTTTCTTTTTAGTAAGCTTGACCAATTGGCGCACCAAATTCGTCGGCCCCACGGGTATGACAATGCGACCTCCATCTTTTAGTTGATCGATCAGGGGTTGGGGAATCGAATCTGCCCCGGCGGTTACGATGATGGCATCAAACGGCGAATTAGATGGCCAACCATGATAACCATCTCCCCACCGAACAACTACGTTGTCATAGCCCAATCTTTTCAATCTGACCGTTGCGGAACGCGCTAGTTCTTCAATAATTTCAATAGTATAGACCGAATCGACCATCTTCGACAGTACTGCCGCCTGATAGCCCGAACCCGTGCCGATTTCCAGTACCCGATCGTTGGGTCTAAGGTCGAGCTCCTGCGTCATTAAGGCAACGATGTAGGGTTGGGAAATGGTTTGACCGTTTCCTATGGCTAGCGCTTGATCGGTATAAGCAGCGGGTATAAGGTCTTCGTGCACAAACTCATGTCGGGGAATGGTTCCAAGGACATGTAGGGTGTTCTTATCGGTGATACCCCTTTCCTTCAACTGCCTATCAACCATTTCTTTTCGATTTTCGGCGTAGCGGTCCTGGGCACTTGCCGGAAGGGAAGTAACTAAGACATAGGCTATGAGTATTAGAATAGGAAGCTTCATTTGAAAAACGATTCATCGCGGATTTTAGATCTTCCCTAAAAACCATTCTTTAAGGCTCGTTCAAGTCTCAATCAATGCAAACACCTGATGCTTAGGAGCACTTCATTGTATGGCTCAGTAGACCAAGAACAACAATAGGATCAGGATATTTCCAAAGACTGTGATATTTTATTTTCTTCCTGAGGCATGACCCGTGTGCGGTCCCTTAAGCCGTTTACGAAATACATTTTCATCGGACCCCGATTTTTGACATTGATTTCTCCCCGATATTCGCAATCAAAGACCTTCCTTACAAGGTCATAGGTATTTTGGGCTATATTAATTCTTCCGGGGAGCGAATTCGATTCCATGTGTGAGGCCACGTTCACGGTATCGCCCCAAATATCATAGGCAAATTTTTTGTTCCCGACTACCCCGGCCACGATGGGTCCTGTATTGATTCCGATGCGAATATCAAAGTTGAGCTCGGTCGTCGTGCTATTTTTGATCTCTTCAACAAATTGAAGAATTTCAAGGGCAGCCTGTACCATTTTTGTGGCATGATCCTGAGTATGCGAATGTAGGCCCCCGGAACACATATAAGAGTCCCCGATCGTTTTGATTTTTTCCATGCCGTACCGTTCGAAGATTTCATCGAACTTGGTAAAGTAAAAGTCTACACTCTGTACCAAATCCTCCGGGGTAAGATTTTCGGCATACCGTGTAAACCCTTTAAAATCAGTAAATAATACCGTAACCGATTCATATTTTTTTGCCCGTACCCTTCCTTTCTGCTTTAATTCCATCGCCGTTTCCTCAGGCAGAATATTGATCAACAAATTATCGGAACGATTCTTTTCGGCTTCGATGATCAGTTTCGTTTTTCTAATGAAAATATATCGGTATAGAAGACCAAGGGCCATAATTACGACGCAGATAAAGGCGATGACAGCGGCAAAAATGAAATTCTGTTGGCTTTTTTCCTTTATCATCTGCAATTCGGATTCTTTTTCAAGCAGGTCTAGTTTGTCCTGTTGTTTTGAAATTTCGAAATTTGTTCGCAGGTCGGCAATTTGCTCGACCAAATTGATATTGTTGACACTATCTCGATAGGCTACGTGATCCTTATAATACCTCAAGGCTTCAGACCAATTCCCGATGTGCTCGTAAAGTTTGGAAAGTTGTAGGTTTGCCGCGGCGATGCGTTCCTTTAGACCATATTTGATAGCCAGTCCCAAACTTTTCTTGGCATTAAAAAGTGCTTGGTCCAATAATCCACGCTTCAAGTAGATATCAGAAAGATAAATCAGATATTCACAAATCGGATCATTAAGACTTAATTCCTCCAACATGGCGATGGCCTTCGTTAAATTGGCTTCGGCCAAGCTATCATTTCCTTTTTTGGCATAGACCATCCCTTCATTTCCCATATAATATGCGGTACCGATGGAGTAATTTACATCCTTGAAAATTGGACCTGCTTCATCGAAGTAGTTCAACGCCAGGTCGTACTTTTTGTTTTGAAAATAGTATTCACCCGTATTCAATAACGCGGTTGCCAAGGCGATTGAATCAGTAGTTTTTCTTAGTAATTCGATTGCCTGGTTATAGTATTGCTCAGCATTGGCGGCGTTGCCCAATAAAGAATAAACATCGGCAATCGCTATATAGGAGGCCCCTTCGCCTTCGATATAGTCCGCTTTGGTCGCAGCTTCCGCCCCTTTGAAAAAAGCATCCTGGGCTATTGCCAATTCTGCCTTAAACCGATGTTTTTGGCCTTTTATGTAGTACCCCCTATAGAGATAGATATCGTTTTGTTCTTGTTTCGCCAGGGAAATTAGTTCATCGGCATATTTCAATGAAAGTTCAAGATCATTGTTCTCGTTAAAGGCCAAGTTGCGCAGTAATTCCAGTTTTTCAACCCCCACCAAGCGGTTTTCCTGATAAATTTTTTCAAGACTATCGGCCAAGCGCTGGTCCTGGGCATAGCCCATAGTATACTGCAATTGAAAAAATACAATTACAATACATAGGTTGATCACATATTTGTACGTACGCAACTGAATCAATTGTTAACGATTAATTTTGGATCGATCACAAAGCACTTTGACCGGCACTGATAATGGATGCTAAAATGGATTTGATATGAATAGCGATTATACTCCGGTTTCACGCTTTGCACCTTGGCCGTAACGATCCCGTTCCTCCCGCGAAAACCTAATTCCCGTGTTTCAAAAAATTCAGGTTTTCGATTAATGCTGTCAATCGAGACCGAATACCCGGCGATTTTATCCTCCGGTTTCAGGCAGATGCCTTCCCAAATAGCGTACTGGCCTACATGTACTTCTGTTAAATAATCTTCCCAATTGCCTGTTGATGTACTTCCCTCATTGGAGTCTGAGAGCGAAATGTACTTCGGATCGGGTGTGGGTCTGTCTGCATTAAAAAGATTGCCCGCATCTGCATGCAAGGTAATAATCACCGTTTTTCCCATGGTATACAATTATTAAGTTGTTCGTTTACTACGCCTAAAGTGGGGATGGTTGGATTGCCCAATTTGAATCATTGACAATCCATAAAAAATCTAAGGTCTACTAAGTTGAACCCAATTGGTAGACCAATAGGTCAGGGGGAAGATAGGTTTGGCTATTTATGGAAATAAGATGAAAAGGTAGTTATAATTTTCGACACTCAAAACATTTTCAACGCCTATTTTTGCTGTAGATATGAATCTATCTTATTGATAACCAGCGAATTCAAATACTTGATATTCGATAATACCTACGTTTATCGATACGTGGAAGGTGATAGGGTTATTTGAAAAAAACCAGGATTTAGGTGTTTGTTTCTTTCAGAGAAGACGCGGTGCATTCCGCCATCTTCTTGGAACCTAATACAAAGTACATTTTGACCTTGCCCCGATTTTTTGCGGCGATTTCGCCCCGATATTCGCAATCATAGACCTCTTTTATAAGCTCATAGGTAGATTTTGAGATATTGATATTTCCGGGTTCGGAAAGCGATTCCATTCTGGAGGCCACGTTCACCGTATCGCCCCAGATGTCATAGGAGAACTTTTTGCTCCCCACTACCCCGGCTACCACGGGACCCGTATTGATGCCGATGCGGATCTCAAAGCTATGATGCTCGGAACCCCCACTGGTCTTGGCATCTTCCACAAATTCGAGGATCTCAAAGGCGGCCTTTACCATCTTAAGGGCATGGTCCTTTGAAGGGAAGGGCAAGCCACCGGCACACATGTAGGCATCGCCCACGGTTTTGATCTTTTCCAGGTCGTGTTTTTCCATGATCTCATCGAATTTGGAAAAATAGAAGCCGACACTTTCGACCAATTGTTCCGGGGATAAGTTTTCGGCATATTGGGTAAAATTTTTAAAGTCAGTGAACATGACCGTAACCGATTCGAATTTTTTGGCCGCTACCTTTCCATATGCCTTTAACTCAGCGGCAGTTTCTTCGGGAAGAATGTTGTGTAATAAACTATCTGAACGCTCTTTTTCTCGCTCGATGATTTTCTTGGTCCTACGCATAAACCGGTTGCGGCGATACAGAGCCACGGCCAACAAAAAAATCAAAAACAAGGCTACGGCAATGGCAATGACCACAATTTTTTGGGTACGTTTTTGTTGGTTGAGCAAATCGACTTCGGCTTGTTTTTGGGAGACCTCGGACTTGGTCTGTAAATTGGCCATTTCCTGTAATGACGCAATATTTTTTACGCTATCCCGAAAGGCGATGTAATTTTTATAATAGCTAAGCGCGGCTCCTGTATATCCTGTTCTTTCATACAATTCAGAAAGTTTCAAAAAGGCATCACTGATTTGCTCCTTTAAGCCGTACTGCTTTGCCAAGCGCAAGCTGCGCTGGGCATAATCAAAGGCGGCATCCCAATCCTTCTTATCGGCATAAATCTCCGACATATAGGTGAGGTACACGGCTATGGGATAAAAATCTCCCACTTCTTCCAGCAGCTTCGTGGCCTGTGAGATATTTATTTCGGCGGTATCGGTTTCCCCCAATTGGGCATACGCCAGTCCCATATTGCCCAGGTTATAAGCCAGGCCGGTCTTGTTGTTCAGCTTTTTAAATATGGCACCCGATTCCTTGAATAGGATGAGCGCCGAATCGGGCTGGGCCAAATATAGATTGTAATGATCACCCAAATTCTCGATGGCATTGGCATACATCAACGTGTCTTTGAGTTCCTTAAAGATGTCAATGGCATTTTTGTAGTAGGCAATCGTATTCGCGTGGTTCCCCATCATGGAATAGGCACTGGCAATACTCACGTATAACCGCCCTAAGTCACTTTTCCTACCTGTGCTATCCGCAATTTTAATGCCCTCAAAATAATTTTCCAAAGATTGGCTCAGATCGCCTTTCAGCCTTAAGGCATTGCCTTTTTGCATCAAGGCGCCAATAATGAATTTGGTTGAATCCATGGATTTGGCCAACTTTAAAAGTGTTTCGCTGTATTGAATGGCCTTATCCGGATTGGGTTGTTCCGCGGCGAGCGCATTTAAAAGTTGTAGTCGTTCTTCTTCCCCAAAATTACCGGAGCTATATTTGGCTTCTAAACTATCTGCCTTTGCTTTGTTTTGGGCAAAGCAAGCACTGCCTAAAATAAAAAAAAAGCCTAGGAGACAATAGGCTTTTTTCAAAACTATTTTTTTTATGCTTAAAAAGTCCTTCATATTAATTCCCCGCTGAAAGGGTTTCCCAATCGCATTATTTCGTTTTGATGACCGGATCAATAGTGTATACCCTGTTCGAATCCCCTAGCCAGAATTGAATGGTGTATATGTAGCCTTCATCACCGCTGTCTCTTATAACCAATGCAGATACGCTCACCTCCCCTTCAATATCTTCATTACTAAAGATTCTGCCCCCTCTTTTGTATTTAATTTTTTTGATTTCTACGGCTTCTCCAGATGGGGCGGTCGCTAACCCGTTCCAGACGATATTGTCGCCCACATTTACCAAAATAGTAAAAGATTCAGGCGAATCATTGTTTAATACTTCAGTAGCCTCGTCGACGGTAAAATAACTTACCGCAGCGGCGTTTTGGTTATTCTGAAGTTCTTCGGTGTTTACATGCAGGGTGACATAGTGGGTCGTCTGACCGTATACCCCACCAAAAAGCAGTGCAACGAAAAATAAGAAGATTGAAATACTATACTTTGTGTTCATTGGTTTGTAATTTTGTTGAGGTATAATTCACTTAAATCGAAAATTACAAGTTAAGGTCTGGTCTAAATAAAATCGATTCTAACCGTATAAGTCGACCGAAAATTGACGATACAAGAAAGATAATCAATAATACCCATTCCTAGTCGAAAATTGTCCGAACGTATCGAATTTGCCTCCGAATGGGCCCTTTTACTGATCAAAGCTAGATAACGACACCTTGAGAGGCATCCATTGCAAGCAGCAAGTAAGCAATAATCCTAAAAAATAAATCCAAGGTAATTTTACTATCTTTCAGAAATAAATAAAGTGAGCAAAAATTATATTGTTTAACAAATTTAGAAGGAAATGGATCAACTAACGGAATCGGAAGATCTGAGTGATATAAAAAAATTGCTTCTTAATCAAGAGTCAAGGGGGCACGCCGAAGAATTGGTGGATCATTACTGGGGCAGTATCAATTATGTGTTCGCTCTGATCAGGGCCTCGGAGATCAAAGCTGGGCTTATTCTTTCTTTCTATGGGATCCTTTTTAATTTTACGTACACACATGTAGAGGAGGTAATCGTAATGGCCTCGAATTACTTTTTTCTCTATGTGCTTTTGGGTCTGTGGTTTATCTCGACCGTAGGGTCTATCTATTATAGTATTCGATGCTTTATGCCAAAAATTGAGGATAAATATGAGAAAAACATGTTTTTCTTCGGGGATGTCATTACAAAATATGGCAACATTAAAGAGTTCGCGAAAACGTTTCATCAAATCAGTTTGATAGAAGACGAACTGTTCGACCAACTGGGCCAACAAATTTATATTAATTCGAAAATCGCCGCACAAAAGTTTAAATACGTTAACATGTCGATTCGCCTTTTGGCAGCGGGACTTGGCTTGCTTTTTATCATAGCCCTGAGCACCATCGTCATTTCATTCTGGTAGCTGACCTTACCTAATACACCGTGCGTGTAAAAGATGACCCCATAAAAAGTTCAATTGAACTACCTAGGTCGGGGAATCTTAGAATTCCAGTTCTTCGTACACGTAGGGTTCCGCAGTAACTTTGATGTTTCCTAAATACTCCTTGCCGCGCAAGCGATGTACGGTATAGGCTTCCAATTCCGCTGCGGGATATTCATGGATCAGTTCTTGAATTTGTTGTACATCGAGGTCGTCATGAATGGTTTCTAGCCATTTATCCTCCAGCTCGGAAGGCAATATCAAGGGCATTCGTGGCCCTTCCAGTTTTGGATTATTATGAATTTTGGCCATCATGGAATTTCCCTTTGTGGTGACAATTGAAAAGGTCGTAAGTCTGCCCCCCTTCTCATAATTATGCCACTCGCTCCACAGGCAGGCAAAAGCAAAGGATTCCTTATTTTTTTTATGGATAAAAAACGGATAGGTCTTTCCCTTGAAATGATGGTGCTCATAAAATCCGTCGACATACAACAGGCAGCGATTATGTTTTGCGGCATGCCGAAAGGAAGGCTTTTCGAAAATAGTCTCCCCCCTGGCATTCAAAGTCGAATTCCACAATTTTTGTACTTGTTCCTCACTTTTCACCCAGTTTGGTACCAAGCCCCAAGTAGCGACTTCCGGATAGCTCGGCGAACGGTCGGTATAGATCAGGAGTTCGGGGTGACTGAATCCCGATGCGTGATACAAGGGCAAATCGGTCAAAGGCACCAGTTTTTCAAGTATTTCCTCCATGGCCTGCAGATCGTTTTCCCTCCGGGCCCTTTTTAACTGGGCTTCCAAACTTGCTTTTATATCATAGCACATAACGCGTATTTAATCGA
>JALHST010000030.1 GCA_022865355.1 Maribacter sp.
TATTTTCGTTGGATAGTTTAAAGGTAAAAAATACCGATAATTTACTCGACTCCCTTAAATCTAATTTCTTTTGTAGTCAATGGGATTTTATAGACACAAAAAGGCACGATATGGGCCGTTGATTCCGATTTTCTCGTGTCAATTTCTTTTATGGGCTTAAAGATTAATTTTTGATCGGTCTCTTCCACCAAACTTAAACTGGGTGCAATACCACCTTCTTGCGCACCGGCACAGTAAATAATGACCATATCTTTTGAAAAGTCGACTTTCGGGACGGGCAGACCTGGTTTTCGGGTACGATTAATTTTTGAGAAAAAGCTCCTTAAACTTTTCTCGTTCCTGATAACCAAGGTCTCCGGAAGCTCGGTACCCCCATAATTATCCTGTATTAAAAGTTCCATGGGCATTCTTGAAAGAACTTGTTTCTCTTCAGGGCTTTTTTCACCAACTGTTTTCCGCTGACCATGGCAGGAGATAAAAATTGCAAATAGGAGCCAAAACCAAGATTTCATATCAACTAAATGAATTTTTAAACCGGCTGTTATAGGCCTTTTCGTATACCGCTTCATACAGGGGCAACACCTTCGAAATATCGAATCTTTGGGCCGACTCATAGGCGTTATTTTTAAATTTTTCCAATACTTTCGGATCCTTAAGAATCAGTAAAGCATTTTCTGCCATTTCCGTAACATTGCCGACCTCGCTCAAGAAACCGGTTACCCCATCAATATTTACCTCAGGAATCCCCCCGGCATTGCTCGATATTACAGGCACCTTATTGATCATCGCCTCCAGGGCAGCCAGCCCAAAACTTTCAGATTCGGAGGGCAACAAGAAAAGATCGGAAAAACATAAGATACGATCAATTTGATTGCTATTGCCCAAGAAAACCACTTTTTCACCCAGACCCAGGGTAGTACACAGCATTTCGGCATCTTCTTTTTCCGGGCCTTCCCCCACCATGATCAATTTAGCCGGAATTTTTTTCTGAATCTCATTGAAAATATGGATCACATCAGGAATGCGCTTGACTTTCCTAAAATTACTAATATGGGTAATGATTTTTTCATCGTCCCTCGCCATGATCGACCGCTGACAATCGGTGAATGATAGATTGTATTTTCTTTTATCGATAAAGTTGGGTATGACCAGAATCTCCTTCTTTATATCAAAAAATTCCAAGGTTCGCTGCTTGAGGTTTTCCGACACGCAGGTGACCACATCCGATTGATTGATACTAAAGTTAACCGCTGGTTTATAGAATGGATGCTTGCCTACCAATGTAATATCGGTGCCGTGCAAGGTCGTAATCATCGGTACGTATATGTTTTCCTCCTCCAACATCTTTTTGGCCATATAGCCCGCATAGGCATGGGGAATCGCATAATGCACATGCAATAATTCTATGCCGTACAGCTTGATGGTATCGACCAATTTGCTCGATAATGCCAATTCATACGGCTGATAATGAAATAAAGGGTATTCAGGTACGTGCACTTCGTGAAAATGGATCCTACTGCTTAGAAGTTCGAGCCGAACCGGTTGGCGGTAGGTCACAAAATGTATCTCATGTCCCCGATTGGCCAAGGCGATTCCGAGTTCAGTGGCGACGACCCCGCTTCCTCCAAAAGTTGGGTAACAAACTATGGCTATTTTCATCTGTGTTAATTTATTTGTTTTTTAGAGGTCAGATGTAATTCGCCAATCAAAATTTAGGTTAATATAAATAGTTGACATGGCTCATTTCATAGTCCAAATTTAGTGAAAAGTCAATGGTATGTCGAAATCGAATGGTTTTATTTACAGAACTACGCGTTAAGAATTAATCAACGTTCCGCGTCAAAATACTTGTAAATTCTGCCAACTAGTTGACAATCGCCTCGTAAATGGCCTTTTGGATCCGGGTACGTAAACCGCTTCTAACCAAGAGGGTATTGGAAGCCGTTGGATACGTTCGATTGGATAGGAATACATACACCAATTCTTCTTCTGGATCTGCCCAGGTATAGGTGCCCGTAAAACCGCTATGACCAAAACTCTTTCGCGATACACACTCACAGGCCGGGCCACCGCCCCGAATTTCAGGCTTATCGAAACCAATGCCCCTACGAACGTTTTTATCACAGAAATAGCAGGTATTGAATTTTTTTATCGTCCTGGAATCTAAAAACCGATTTCCACCATAATAGCCCTCCTGCAAATACATTTGCATGATCTTGGCCACATCGTTGGCACTGCCAAATAATCCGGCATGGCCTCCTACCCCGCCTTGCATGGCCGCACCAATGTCATGCACATAGCCCTGCACGGTCTGATAGCGAAAGTATTTATCGATTTCACTTGGGACAATCCTATTTTTTGGAAATTTATCCAAAGGATTGTAACTGGTATGGGAGGCGCCTATGGGCTTGAAAAGAAAGTCGTCTGCCACCTGATCCAAGCCTTCGTGATAGGTATCCTCAATATATTTTTTCATCACGTAATAGGCCACATCACTGTAGCGATATCTATTTGATTTTAATTTTTGGCGGCCGATCCTATTGTAAATGGAGTCGCGATACACATCCGAAAGAAAGAGATTCTCGGCTACCTTGATAGAAAAACCGGGTGTTGGGGTATTTCGGTAAAACTCCTCCGAAGGCTTCCGATCTTTATCCAAGGTATCTACATAAAATGCTATCCATGAGGGCAACCTGCCATAATGCGATAAAGCTTTTAACACGGTTACATTTTTAAGTTCGGAATTTGAATATTCAGGAATCATTTCCTCAAAAGTTTCATTCAAGGCTATTTTTCCATTTTCCTCCATCTTCATTATAATAGGCAAAGTGGCCAATACTTTGGTAAGTGAAGCCAGATCATATATATAATCAGGGGTTATTTTATCGTCAGATTCATAGGTTGGTTTGCCAAAACCTTTATTGTAGATTACTTTTCCTTTACGGGCGATTAAAACCTCCGCCCCAGGAAACATTAGCGAATCGAGTCCGTCCTGGACCAAAGCGTCTACCCTGGCCAATTGGGCCGAGCTCATACCAACCCGTTCGGGAATACTATATCCCAGTCGCATCAACGATGCGATTTGAACGTTGGTATTGACAGGAAATTCAGGGTTGGCCGACACGGGGAGTACCCCCTTGGCAGGCAGTGCACCAAAAATTACCTGGGCCGCTTTTTGTTGTGCCAAAACACTGTTTTGATAGGCCACTACAACCCCATCAATATTCTCGAACGACTGAATATCGAGCAGCGCATAGGGTTTTACAAAAAGCGATAAAATAAGGTTGGATCCTCGTTCGTTTGCAATTTCATCAAGCCAAAGCCGCTCATTCTCAGAGAACTGATACGGCTTCCACGGACTCTCATTACTTCTATGCAATCCGACGATAATCAAATTATAGTTCAGTAACCGTTCCTTTAAGGTGGCAATATCCCCGGCATTTATTTGATCGACATTCATGTATTCGTTCAATTCGTTCAAGAATGGTTGACCATCATCGTCCCCGAATTTTACGTACGCCACTTTTTTGTTTTCCAAATTTTTAATCCCCAATAATTGATAATTATTCTTGACGACCGTTATCGCATTTTCAATGGCTTCCTCGTAAACGATATCATTCTCGATGGTATTCAGGTCTTCATACAGATTATCAAGTACTACCAATTTATTTTTGTCCAAACCAGCCTTATACTTGGACATTAAAATCTTTTTGACCGAGCGGGCCAATCGTGCTTCGGTAATCCGCCCTCGTTCGAAGGCCCTTCGCAATTTTTCCTTCGCCTTGCCAATGTCGGTCGGCATCAATAAAATATCGTTCCCGGCCAAAAAAGCGGCCAATTCTACTTCCCCATTTTCTCCATGATCGGCCACCCCCTTCATATTCAAGGCATCGGTAAAGACCAAGCCTTTAAACCCCATTTTTTCAATAAGCAATCCTGAAATGATCTGTTCGGAAAGCGAAGAAGGCAAATCGGCCTGAAGTTCCAAGCTGGGAACGCTGAGATGCGCTACCATAACGCTGCTTAAACCTGAATCGATCAGTTTCGTATACGGGTAGAGTTCAATACTGTCCAATCGCTTTTTTGTGAAATTGATCAGCGGTAAGGCATGGTGCGAATCGGTCGCCGTATCCCCATGTCCGGGAAAATGTTTGGCGGTAGACAATACCCCGGCACTTTCCATTCCTTTTAAAAATGCAATGCCCTTGTTGGCCACATTTTCCCTATCCTCCCCAAAAGATCTATTGCCGATGATGGGATTTGCGGGATTTATATTAATATCGATATCGGGCGCAAAATTTATTTGAACTCCCAATCTTTTGGCATGCAAACCGATTTGATGGCCTACCTTTTCAACAATACTATTATCGGTAATGGCGCCCAAGGTCATATTCCAAGGAAAAGCATAGGTCGAATCAAGGCGCATGGCAAGACCCCATTCGGCATCCATCCCAATAAGTAGTGGCGTCTTGGAGAGTGATTGGTAGGTGTTGGTGAGTTTCGCTTGGCGAACCGGACCTCCGGTAGAAAATATAACGCCCCCGATTTTTTGCTGTTCGATCAGTTCCTTGATTTTATCGGTGCTTGCCTTGTTTTGGCTCGAAGCCACGTTCACCATGAAGAGTTGTCCTAATTTTTCGTCTAAAGTCATGGCATTGTATTGGGACTCTACCCAATTTCGTTGAGAGAGACTATCGACGGTCACCAAAGGATTGGATTGGCCCCTAATGAAAAATATGGCAAAAAATAGTAGGAGGAATGTAAAAAACCGCATAAAAATATCTCTTAGGCAATAACTCATAACCCTTTGAATTATTGCATTTCATCGAATAAATCAGGTGGCAATGATCATACTGATCAACTTTAATATCAGGTTGGAAACTACATAAACCGGCCATGCCAACTTTCCGAGGCCGGCACTTCCCAATGTTCCAAATACTCCTGTTTATTATTGACCAAATTGTTGAAGACGATCGTGTTTTTGGAAACCGCCTTCTGTTTGGCCATTTTTTTAAATTCGACCAAGGTTTTGTAGGCAATGAATTCGCCTTGTTTGTAAGAAACATTCATCTTATCCAATAATTCGATGTTGTATTTTTTTTCCAAGGCTTGGATAAAATGCACCGAGGCATCAATAGAACAACCGGAAGCTTTATTTAGTGATTGATCCAGGCCTATGACAATAAAACGATTGTATCGAATTTCATAGCCAGCCTTTAGATCAGATCCATGGGCTGTCCAATCCGCAATAAAAATATCCAAGGCTTTGGGGATGTCGATCAATTCCTCCTTTGAAAAGCTCCTACTTCCCTGATATATCCAAATTCGTGAATCGTTTGACAATGTATTGAAATCGACCAGCATAGTTGTAGTTTCAGGTTCAAGGTTTTAGGTTCAAGGTTGAAGGTTTAATTCTGATACCAATTTATAAGTCCTTCGCACTCGCAATCAATTCTGCAATATCCATTACCTGGATCGAGCTTTCTTTTTCTTTGCCCTTCACCCCATCGGTCAACATGGTGTTGCAAAAGGGGCAGGCGGCGGCGATTATTTCAGCTTGGGTTTCAAGCGCCTGTTCGGTACGTTCAATATTAATGTCCTTATCGCCTTTTTCAGGTTCTTTAAACATTTGAGCTCCCCCGGCACCACAACAAAGTCCCCGTTTTTTAGAATTTTTCATCTCGACCAATTCCGCATCCAGTTTTTTGATCAATTCCCTAGGGGCCTCATAAACACCATTGGCCCTTCCTAAATAACAGGGATCGTGGTAGGTTATTCGTTTTCCCTTGAATTTTCCACTTTCCACTGAAATCCTTCCTTCGGCCAACAACTCATTCAAAAATTGGGTATGATGCACTACCTCATACTGGCCCCCAAGACCAGGATATTCATTTTTGAGCGTATTAAAACAATGCGGGCAGGCAGTCACTAATTTTTTTACGCCATAGCTATTCATCACCTCGATATTGGTCATCGCCTGCATTTGAAATAAAAATTCATTTCCAGCCCTTTTTGCGGGGTCGCCCGTACAACTTTCCTCTGTTCCCAATACGGCGAAAGAGACATTGGCCTCGTTCAGAATTTTGACAAAAGCCTTGGTAATCTTTTTTGCCCTATCATCAAAGCTACCCGCACAACCCACCCAGAAAAGCACTTCTGGCTGTATTCCTGCTGCAGTTACTTCTGCCATAGTAGGCACTTTTAGATGATTCTCCATGTTAATTTTCTTTGCTCCAATTCAGCCTATCCATTTGATTGAATGGCCAGGGAGCCCCATTATTTTCTATATTACCCATCATGTTATTCAAATCAGATGGGGCCGCCGATTGTTCCATAACCAAAAATTGCCGCATATCCATGATAATCGAAAGGGGATCAATACTAACCGGACATGCTTCCACACAGGCATTGCAGGAGGTACAGGCCCATAGCTCTTCACGTGAAATATAGGTATCCAACAACTGCTTGCCATCATCTAGAAATACGCCATTGTTGGCTTTTATATTCTTGCCCACTTCCTCAAGTCGGTCCCGGGTATCCATCATAATCTTCCGTGGGGACAGTTTTTTACCGGTTTGGTTCGCGGGACATTCACTGGTACATCGACCGCATTCGGTGCAGGTATAAGCATTCAGGAGTTGCACCCATGATAAATCCTGTACGTCGGAGGCCCCAAATTTATCAGGTGTATCGGTGCTTTCTGCGGGAACTGCATAGGGGTCTGCCGATGGATCCATCATTAAGCGTACTTCCCGTGTGACCGAATCAAGATTTTTGAATTGTCCCTTAGGGCCTAATTTGGCATAATACGTATTCGGAAAAGCCAACAGAATATGTAAATGCTTAGAATAGTACAAATAATTCAAAAACATTAAAATACCCAAGATATGCAACCACCAAGCCGTTCGTTCCAACAAGATCAAATCGGGAATCGACATATCGCTAAATAAACTCGCGATCAAACCGCTTACGGGAAAGACACCGGCTTTGGTATAATGCTCGGCACCCAATTGCTGTAGTTGAAAATCGGCCGCATTCATGGTCAAAAAAAAGATCATGAGCGCCAATTCAATGTATAGGATCAGATTGGCATCCATTTTTGGCCATCCCTTCATTTCGGGCTTTATAAATCTTTTCAGGCGAAGTATATTTCGTCTGAGCCAAAACAAAATAACCGCCACGATCACCAATAAAGCCAAAATCTCGAAGGTAGCGATAAGAAAACTGTACAATGCCCCTAAGGGAGCAAAAATACGATGGGTCCCAAAAAGTCCGTCAATGATTATTTCGAGAACTTCGATATTTATGATAATGAAACCCAAATAAACAATGATGTGAAGCAATCCTGGAATAGGTCTGACCACCATCTTAGTTTGTCCCATGGCAATTCGAGCCATATTTTTCCAACGTGTGGATTTCTGATCGCTGACATCGATCTGCTTGCCAAGATTGATGTTCCGAATTATTTGTCCCACATTTTTAGTAAAGAAACCAATACTCGCTAGGAGTACGATCGCGAAGATTACATTGGGAAGATATTCCATTTATTGGTTATCAATTTTTGCTGCGGGATCATCTTCAGGCACCTCATAGGATGTCTGTTTCTTTCCAAAGACCGATACATTCACGTACCTTTTTGGATTCAAACGTACATCTTGCAACAAGAGATCCAATTCCCTGGAAGCCTGGTTCAAATTATCGTAAAGTTTCTCATCTTTCAACAACTTACCTAGTGTTCCATCCCCTTGCTCGATGCGGCCCATTAATTTGTCAAGCTTGGTGACGGTAGTTTGCAAACTCGCCAAGGTCTTGCCAAGTCCCATGTGGTTCAAGGAATCTGAAAATTCAGCGAAATTATAGGTGAGGTCTTTGAAATTTGTCAAGGAACTATCTAATTTACCCTTGTTATTACGTAAAATCTCATTTAAGACATTGGCACTACCCTGTAGATTTTTCATTAAACTGCTCAAACCGGCGATACTCTCCCGCAGATCTCTTTTTGTTTTGGCATCCAAAATATCATTTACGTTCATCATAAGCGAATCGGCATTGCTTACTGCCCCTTCTACCTTTTGCTGAAGCGGTGTCAAGCGCGTCTGCAATAACTCGGTAAGACCAGGTTTCGAGCTCGACCTCAGGGTATCTCCCGATTTGGCCAAGGGAGCGCCATCGAAAACAGGGTTTATTTGAATTCCTTTACCCCCTATAATTCCCGTATCATATAGTTCGGCTTCGCTATTCTCGGAAAACGAAAAATCGTTGCTCACCGTAAAGGTGACGACCAAATCGCCCGATTTATCCTTAAACTTTATATTGCTTACCGCACCTACTGTAAATCCGTTAATCGAAACTTGCGTACCCGGCTGTAAACCGCCTACATTCTTATAAACGGCATACAGGGTTTTGCTATTATCGAATAGCGGTGTTGATTTAAGATAACTGAATCCCAAAATGAACAAGAGGATACCGCCGATTACAATAATTCCCGTTTTAACTTCCCTAGATAGTTTCAAAAGATAAATTTTGAGTTCTGAACAAAATTAGAAATAAATTTTACATATGGTCGCTAATCCGAAACGTATTTGAGTGCTTCAGGCAGGGGAATGCGCTTACCGTCCTTATAGGCCACGATATAGGCATTAGTATATCCCTTTAACTCGGCATTCGCTTTTAATTTTTCGGCCGCTTTAAAGGAAGTCGTGCTGCCGTACATATAGCGAAAGAGATTCGCATAGGGTTCTTTGGATAAATCTCCCAAGCCCTTAAAAGTATTTGAATTCAAGGATAAATTCTTACTACTGGCCAATAGCTGTACCTTAAATAAAATATTTGGCAGCGCAGGAGAACTTTTTTCATTCACTAATCCGGGGTTTCCTTCAGATTTTGAAGATACTTGTTCTTTTTGTATCGGCAGTTCATCAACGGCCAAGATTTCTTTCGTTTCGGTGGTAACATCCGCAGTGGCTTTGTCAATTTCTGAATCGGTACTCACACCATTTATAGCCACTTGCTCGGGTTGCAAAACCGTGTTGGTCGGCGTGCCAATTTCCGTATTTTCGACCGATTTGTCATTTTTTTCTGGTTCAGTGGCCACCTGTTTGACAACCTGGGAGGTAGTGGGCGCGACATTCGATTGAACACTGTTCTTGTATTTTAGAATGGCCTCGGCAATGGCCGTTCCAATATCAGATTGGCCCTTTTCAGAGTTCAAATAGGCACCTTCATCCTTGTTGGTCAAGAAGCCTGTCTCGATAAGCACACTAGGCATGAACGTTTGATGTAGCACTATAAATCCCGCCTGTTTTACTTTTCGATCATTTCTCTTTAACCCTCCCGCCATATTATCCTGAATATCGGTCGCCAATGCAATACTTTGATCTAAGAACTCTTCTTGCATAATGGTCAGGCCTATCACCGACTCGGGTGAATTAATGTCATAATCGGCATAACGGACTTCATAATTATCCTCCAAATAAATGACCGAGTTTTCTTTTTTGGCAATCTCGAAATTTTGCTTGTTGGCATGAAGACCCAAAACAAAGGTCCCTGCCCCATGGGCATCGGAAGTATGTGAGTCACAGTGTACCGACACAAATAGATCCGCCTTGGCCTTGTTAGCAATTTCTCCCCGAACAAAAAGATCAACGAATTTATCCTCCTTTCGGGTATAGATAACCTGTATATCGGGGTGTTTTTCCAGAATTGCACCGACTTTCAGAACAATGTTCAAGGCTATATTTTTCTCTAAATAGCCATTCCCTAGGTTGCCTGGGTCATGACCGCCGTGCCCGGCATCTAAAACGACAATAAATTTATCACTGTTTCTTGGCGTATCCCATGCTGTGTTGAAGGAGGCAAGTAACATGGACAAGATTAATATCGGTATAATAAAAAACACTCTGAAGTTCATTTTAACTCGGTATTTTGGGGTGTTCATTAAGGTTAAATTTATGGTAATTCGCTACAAGGGGAACAAAAAATATATGTAAGTTTGGTTTTCAATTCCGATAACTATCAGGAAGGCCAAACCTTTACAAAAATAGGATATCTAGCTTTGCAATCAAACAATCATCATTTACTTTTCGTATTCCTGATGTTTATTGGTGTTCTTGCTGCATCGGCCCAAGAAGGCCAGATTGTCCCGTTACCCATAAAAGCGATCAAAGATACAATTATCGCGCCACTTTATCCTGCACCGATTCGTGACACCATCGCCCAAAATGATTCTACTCAGGCAAAAGCGCCCTTGCTGTTGGATAAAATAAACTATAAGGCCAAAGATTATGTCAAGTTGAGCCAAAAGAATCATCAAATATATCTTTACAATGAAGCCGAGATCTATTATCAGGATACCGAGCTCAAGGCAGGAATCATTATAATGGATTATGTTAAGAACGAAGTATACGCAGGTCGCATCAAGGATTCTTTGGGCAATTATACACAGTTGCCCTATTTTAAGCAAGGTGAAAATGTAGTGATTCCAGATTCAATCCGCTTTAATTTTGACACGCAAAAAGCGATCATATGGAACTCCCGAACCGAGCAACAGGCAGGAATAGGCCCTCTGGGTAGCGATGTTATGAAAGTCTACGCCGAAATAACCAAAAAAGAAAATGATTCGGTTTATTTTTTAAGGGAAGGTAAACTGACGACTTCGAAGGATACTATCGACCCTGATTATTATATACGCGTTCGCAAAGCCAAATTTGTGCCCAAAAAGAAAGTGATCGCCGGTTTTAGTAATCTGTATATCTCCGATGTCCCGACCCCCATTGCCCTCCCTTTTGCATATTTTCCATTGAAAGTGGGGCGTAGCGCCGGATTGATGATGCCGACTATCGGCAACGATCCCAATCGGGGTTATTTTTTACAAGGAGGAGGCTATTATTTACCCATCAGTGATTATGTCGACCTTACGGTGACCGGAGATTATTACACCAACGGAAGTTACGGTCTTATGACACAATCGGTCTATGCCAAACGCTATCGCTATCGCGGTAGTCTTAACTTTAGGTATGAAAATCAGGTTATAAGCCAAAAAGGGTTCGATGATTATGCCAGAAATACGATTTACAACCTTCAGATGTCACATTCCCAAGATGCCAAGGCCAGCCCGAATTCCCGATTTTCGGCATCGGTAAACCTCGGTAGCAGTTCGTATTATAAAAATTCCCTTTTGCAGCAAAATTTGCCCAATACCCAGAACAATACCTTGAGTTCCTCCATTTCATATTCAAAGACGTTTCCCGCCTATCCCTCGGTAAATACGAGTCTGACCATATCACATAGTCAAAATACGAATACCGAAAAGATAGAGATGACCCTGCCCACCTTACAGGCCAGTATGGAACGTATTTTTCCGTTTGCGAAAAGGGAGGGAATCAAAAAGGGAATTATACAGAACATCAATTTTCAATACGATTTGAACGCCCAGAACCGACTTTCTACGAACGATGCTGATTTTTTGACCGGCAGAATGTTCGATGGGGCCAAAGTTGGTGCACGGCATCGAATTCCTATCAGTACGAATTTTAAGGTGGC
Organism: Maribacter sp.; assembly: GCA_022865355.1. GTDB lineage: Bacteria > Bacteroidota > Bacteroidia > Flavobacteriales > Flavobacteriaceae > JALHST01. The sequence continues at coordinate 11,542 of JALHST010000030.1, forward strand.
TAAATTTTTTAGCGTGAGTCTAGGAGGTAATTATGAGGATGTATGGACCCTTGAAACCTATCAACAACGTTATGATGCCACTGCAGGTACCAACGGAACCGGGGCCGTCGTAAAAGATACGCTTAAAGGCTTCGATCGCTTTAATAAATACAGCTTGAGCGCCAGTATCGGAACCACCTTGTACGGAACCTTTGTTTTTGGGGAGGATAAAAAAATTCAGGCGATTCGACACGTGATGCGTCCTTCGATCAGCTATGGGTTTGCACCGTCATTTGAACAGTTCTACGATGAATATTTGAATGCTAATGGACAAGTTGTTCAATACAGCCGATTTGAAGGTACCTTAAACGGTTCTCCCAGCTTGGGTAAATCGAATAATATTGGTTTCTCGTTGGCAAATACCCTGGAAGCAAAAGTGCGCGATACCGATAGTACGGCAACCAAGCCCAAAAAAGTACCGATTTTGAGTAACTTTAACATCTCGACCAGTTATAATCTAGAGGCTGACTCCTTGAAATTAAGTCCGTTGACCATGAACGGTGGCACAACGTTGTTGAAAAAGAAAATGTCGGTCAACTTTTCTGCGGGATTAGACCCCTATGCCATTGATAACAACGGCAGGCGCATCAATACCTTCAATATCAATAATGGAGGCAGCCTCTTTCGCTTGACGCGGGCCAATGTAAATGTTGGCTACACGATCAGTAGTAAGGATTTCGGAAAGGAAAAAGAGGATCTAGAAGACCCCGAAAGCGGGGAGTATTATGTAGCGGCAAGTGGGGGAAGAACCGATGACCTCTTTGGACAGGCCGATAATTTCAAAGACCCGGAAAAGAGCGCCAAGGATACCGAAGATGTCGAGAATCCGGTCTATGGTACCAAAATACCTTGGGATTTCAGGTTGGCATATTCCGCGAGCTACTCCAATCCCGCAAGACAAAACGAATTTAGTAGCCATTCCTTGATGTTTTCTGGAGATATCGAATTAACACCTCGTTGGAAAGTAGGTGGGTCATCGGGCTACGATTTCAAAAATCAGGGATTTACCCTAACCCAATTGCGCTTTGAACGCGATTTGAAAAGTTTTAACATGCGATTCACTTGGTCGCCATTCGGAAAATATGAACGATGGTATTTCTTTATCGGAATTAAAAGCTCTATACTTAGTGATTTGAAATGGGAAAATCGAAGTCAACCGAATCGGAAGTAGCTAACAGGCCGGCGTCAAATTTCAATTGAAAAAGACTAATTTTAACTAATGAAAATATACTTGTGAAAAAAATCATCAACACCTCGAATGCCCCGGCGCCAATTGGCCCATACAATCAGGCCATCCTCAGCGGAAATACCTTATATATTTCTGGACAGATCCCTATAGATCCAGCCTCGGGAAAGCTAGTTGAAGGGGATATTAAGAAAGAAGCCCGACAAGCCATGGAGAATTTGAAAGCCATTTTAAAGGAAGTCGGAATGTCTTTTGACCAGGTTGTGAAAACTACGATTTTTTTAAAGGATATGGGGCAATTCGCAGCGGTCAATGAGGTTTATGGGGCCTATTTCAATCCCGAAACGGCCCCCGCCAGGGAAACGGTCGAAGTGGCCGGACTTCCGAAAAACGTGAACGTAGAGATTTCTATGATCGCCGTGA
>JALHST010000275.1 GCA_022865355.1 Maribacter sp.
AAATTGGAAACAAAATAGTAAAGACTCAAACCACTGGCATAGTTATTAAAAAAGAACAGCATCATAAAGGGCATGAGGTACATGATGAACTTCATATTGGGCATACCTGGTTGTTGTGGCATATTCTGACCGGTAGTCATCATCATATAGAAGAAAATGGCCACGGATGCTAAAATGGGAAAGAGACTCACGTGATCCCCATAAAACGGAATATTAAAAGGCAATTGTGCAATGGCATCATAGGATGAAAGGTCATCGGCCCACAAGAATGATTTTTGACGCAAGGCGAAAGAGGTAGGGAAGAACATGAATAGCGCATAAAAAATTGGCATCTGCAACAAGGCCGGTATACACCCACTCATCGGACTCACTCCTGCCTTGCCATACAACTTCATGGTTTCCTGTTGCTTTTTCATGGCATTGTCCTTATACTTTTCGTTTAATTCAGCCAATTCAGGTTTCAGTACTTTCATCTTGGCCTGCGACAAGTACGATTTATAGGTCACCGGTGACATGGCAATACGCACTAGAACGGTCATGATAATTATTGCGATACCGGCGGGCAGAAAAGAACTCAATAGTGAATAAAACGGTGTAAAGACATACCGGTTGATCCATCCGAAAATACCCCAGCCAAAGGAAATGGAATCATCAAGTGCCATATCCCCGTATTTTTCCAATACTTTGGCATCGGTCGGACCATAATACCAATACATATTCTGCGATAGTTCCCCTCCATCTATTTTTAATGGAATCGCAGTGGCAAATTCTTTGGTAAATCCTTGTGTATGGCTTTCTTCCTTCACCAAGTTTTTCGAAGTCATTTGCGCACTTTCAAAACTATTTTTTGAGGCCAGGATCGAACTAAAGAAGTGTTGTCTATAAGACAACCATTTTACATCGGTCCCGGTTTCATCATCATCACTCCCAAGCGATAAGTATGAAATTTTGCCATCTTCATGGTTATAGGTAAGTTCGGTATACCTATTCTCGTATTGTATGCTTTTACTATGTCGTATCCCATTCAAGTGCCATTCCATGTCAACGGCTTGACCCGCTTTAAAAACGCCGTTCAAACCTTGCGAGCGTATGGAAAAATCGACCAGATAATCATCTGGTTTCATTTCATAACGATACTCCAAGAACTGGGTCGGAGAGGTCTTGGCCTTCATTGATAATACTTGGATGTCCCCGTTTTTGGTCATTGACGGCTCAAAAAATAGGTCCTTTGTATTCAAAATCCGATTGTCGGATGTTGAAAACTGCAGGTTAAACGAAGCGTTGCCATCCTTGATCAGATACACCGGTATCGAGTCATAGGTTTTATAATTTTTCATGCGGGCCTCAACGATCTGACCCCCTTCATTACTAATTTCTAGATACAATAGATCGTTTTCCAATTTGGTAGTCCCTGCTGAAGGAGCCATGAATCCAAAAGCACCGATCCTACTTTTATAGTCTGCAACGGCCGTCGAGTCCTGAATATTGATTTTAACGGGTTCCTGAATGGTAATTTCTTGGTTTTTGCTCGATTTAGCCTGCACCTCGACCTGTTCCTGCTTTGCCTTCTGTGCCTCTAATTCTTCAGGGGTGGGCCTATTCTGATAGAACATAAAAATCAGAATTGCAAAAATAATTACAAAGCCGATGATGGAATTTATATCGAGTTTCTTTTCTTCCATTTAAAATAATTTTACGTTGCCGCTTTTGCAGTGCGTTCCTTTGAAGGATTTCGATTAATATTCTTAGGGTCTAACTTAAGAGATTTAAGCATCCCGGCTGCTATTATTATGTTTTTGCCGAGCAAATATATGCCCATTTATGTAGTTTATGCCAAACTTGCATTGGTTTGTTTTTTTTTGTGCTTCAAGGCTGCCTTTACAAAACCTACAAAAAGGGGATGTGGGTTGGCCACAGTGCTTTTATATTCAGGATGGTATTGCACCCCGACAAACCATGGGTGACTGGGTAGTTCTACAATTTCGACCAAACCTGTTTTGGTATTTATTCCCGAGGCCTTAAGTCCGGCTTTCTCTAGTTGGGCCTTATAATCATTGTTCAATTCGTAGCGGTGGCGATGTCTTTCAGAGATATCGGCGGCCTTCCCATACATTTTTTTAGCCAAACTCCCTTCGGTGAGGTGACAATCCCATGCCCCTAGTCGCATGGTGCCTCCCTTGTTTTTGATCGTTTTTTGTTCCTCCATCAAACTGATTACGGGATCTGGAGTATGCAAATTCATCTCGGTGGAATTGGCATCGGTCAATCCGAGGACATTTCTGGCATATTCGATTACAGCCATTTGCATCCCCAAACAAATTCCAAAAAACGGAATCTTATTTTCTCGGGCATATTTTACCGCCTTGATTTTTCCTTCAATACCCCTTTCACCAAAACCGGGGGCCACCAAGATACCGTCTAATCCCAATAATTTCTTTTCAAGATTCTTTTCAGACAGATGTTCGGAATGAATGGAACGCACATTTACGCGCACCTCATTGGCCGCTCCTGCATGAATAAAAGATTCTAATATCGATTTGTAGGAATCCTGGAGTTCAACATACTTTCCTATGAGGCCAATATTCACTTCGTTTTTAGGATTTTTGTGGCGTTTAAGAAACTCGTGCCATTGTTTTAGGTCAGGAGCCTTATCGTCGGGAAGCTTCAATTTTTGGAGCACGACGGTATCAAGGGCTTCCTCTTGCATCATAATGGGCACGTCATAGATGGTCGATGCATCGATTGACTGGATAACCGCCTCGCGCCGAACATTGCAGAAAAGTGCCAGTTTGTCCTTAATTTCATCGGAAAGCTCATGTTCTGTCCTGCAGACCAGGATATCGGCCTTTATTCCACTTTCCATCAAAGTCTTCACCGAGTGTTGTGTAGGTTTGGTCTTGAGTTCTCCCGCCGCTGAAAGGTAGGGCACCAAGGTTAAATGGATAACAATACCATTGTTATCGCCCAATTCCCAAAGTAATTGCCTTACTGCCTCGATATAGGGCAATGACTCAATATCGCCCACTGTTCCCCCGATTTCTGTAATCACAATATCATATTCCCCACTATTGCCCAATAGTTGCACCCGTTCCTTGATCTCATTGGTAATATGGGGAACGACCTGTACGGTTTTTCCCAAAAATTCACCTCGTCGTTCTTTTTCAATAACACTTTGATAGATCCTTCCGGTCGTAACATTGTTGGCCTGCGAAGTGCGTACGTTCAAAAAACGCTCATAATGGCCCAAGTCCAAATCGGTTTCGGCCCCATCGTCGGTGACATAGCATTCCCCATGCTCATATGGATTCAGTGTACCTGGGTCCACATTTATGTAGGGATCCAATTTCTGAATGGTGGTCTTGTAACCTCTTGCTTGTAAAAGTTTGGCCAGTGAGGCGGCAATGATACCTTTGCCCAATGAGGAAGTAACTCCGCCAGTTACAAATATATATTTGGTTTGAGACATGAAGCGTTCGATTGAATTCGTAACGCAGGCAAAAATACGAATTGCGGCAAGAAATCACAGGGATTCTTTGGGAAAATCTCTTTCAATTTTACGAATGAGCGGCTCAAGCCCATTTAACTTGATTTCATGCATGGCCTGCAATAAATTCCCCAACTTGCCCGCGGGGAAACCTTTTAGCTTGAACCATACAAGATAGGCTTCCGGCAGGTCTACCAACAAGCGACCTTTGTATTTGCCAAAAGGCATGCGGTAATGCGCCAATTCTAAGAGTTCTTGTTTATTTGGGGATATTTCCATTTTTAATCCTAAAAAAATTATCTTTAGAAAGTTTTAATGTAGCGATTTTTCCGATAGGGGTCATGAGTAATTGTCTAAATCCGAAAATTTAGGGAGGTGTTAATTTTTGGCTGTCCAAATCGTTAGGTTGAACGATAACTAGAATCGAATCCTTTTAAATTGAAACCATGAAGCGAAGAACTTTTATAGGCACCTCAGCGGTAGGGGCCGTAGGGATGATGGCAACAACGACCCAAGCCATGCCCGCCAACGGGAAGACAGGGAGTGCACTGAAAAACAACATCAATCACAGTGCATGCTATTGGTGTTACGGCTCCATTCCGTTAGATGACTTTCTACAAAACCTAAATGATCTTGGGGTAAAGGCCATAGACTTAGTCGGACCTGAGGATTTTCCACTTTTAAAAAAGCACGGAATTCATGCTTCAATGTGCTGGGGTGCCGGACTGGGCATTACCGAAGGATGGAATGACCCACAATATCATGAGGCCTTGATCAAGAGTTATAAAGAAGTCATTCCTCAGGTGGCCGAGGCCGGTTTTACGAATCTAATCTGCTTTAGTGGAAATCGCAGGGGTATGAACGATTTTGTCGGACTTCAAAATTGCGTGGAAGGTCTGCAACAAATAATCCCAATAGCCGAAAAACACAGGGTGGTCATTCAAATGGAGCTATTAAATTCGAAAGTAAACCACAAAGATTATATGTGCGACCATGTGCAGTGGGGCGTCGAACTGTGCAGAAGACTGGCCTCGGATAACTTCAAGCTGTTATACGATATTTATCATATGCAGATTATGGAGGGGGATATCATTCGTAATATTCAAGACTATCATCAATATTTTGGACATTATCATACGGGTGGAAATCCAGGCCGACACGAAATAAACGATACTCAGGAATTATTTTACCCCGCGATCATGAAAGCCATTCTTGAAACAGGCTTTACCGGCCATGTTGCGCAGGAATTTATCCCAACTTGGGACGATAAGATCGCCGCCCTGAAGGAAGGGATCACAATCTGTGACGTGTAGGTCTTACCCTTGATCCTGGCTTTGACTGGGAATGGCCTTTTTTAGCGGAGCAAAGCGATTTAGGATGGATGTAATCGCTAAAATGTTTAATAACAATCGTAAGATGGTGTGGGGATGGCAAGATTGGATCTTTTCCTTGCCACGCAGTGCCTGATTTCTTTTTATTGATTTTTCAAAGCATGCTCTATTTCTTTGTTCCATTCAAACTGTTTTTGGACATTTCGAGAGAAATTGGTCTCAAAATCGTACTTTTTCTGAAAGTTGCCAAGCTCCCGAAGAATATCCTTATAAATCTCCTTGACTTCCGCTTTTACATCTTTGGTAAAGGTGGTTTCGGCTATCCGCTTACGCATTTTACGGGCATAGAGTGCGGCAATATCAAAATGCAGCTGTTCATGACTCAGGATCAATGAATCACATAGTTTGGGCTGATACCACGATTCTTCGGGATAGAAATAAGAATTGATGGTTATATCTAATACTAATTGGCCATCTTCTTGGACCGAGGTAAAAGAGTATGAAATGCCGCTTGCGGTTATTGCTGCGGCCCATGCCGTTTTGAAAGGCCTTCCCTTAAAGTCGTTCCATTCTAATTTTCGCTGAGGATTCCAGGGGATGGCTTCCGGTTCTTGTGAACCGACTAGACCCATATTTAAGAGGAAGACGACTAGGGTTATGTATTTTAAAGGACCCAATTATATGTAATTACTCTTTCTATATCTGGGTGTAAGCTATATTGTACCGGGCAGGTATCGGCAGTATGCTCCAATATCTTTCGATTTTTTTCCGAAATGCCGCTGGGCAAGTTCAGGTTCACATCGATTTTTGAGATCCTACGGGGGGCAGATGCCATGTGCTTAGTTACTTCAGCGATAGCACCCGTCAAATCGACCTCCAAATCCCGCGCCTTTATTCCCATAGTCGTCAACATGCAACTGGCCAATCCAGTAGCGACGGTATCTGTCGGCGAAAAGGCTTGGCCTAACCCGTTGTTATCAATGGGCGCGTCGGTGATGAACGAGTCGCCGGATCGAAGATGTTCGCAAGTGGTTCTTAAACCGCCGGTATAGGTAACTTTTGATGTCATAATTAATCTTTTACTTCGGTGATTCGCATGTTATCATACGCTATGATATAGGCCGCCTGATTAAAAAAGCCCGAGGCAAAATCTTTTTCATACGAAAATTTATTACCCGAGTATTCGGTCTCCCCTATCAATTTTGAAACCTCCATCAAATTTTTTCGATAGGCCAACTTTAACAAAAGGTCATAGGTGATATCGAAGCCGCGTACTGCATATTTATCGGGAGATTCCCCGAACCGCTTCTCGTAGTCCCTCACAAAACTATCGTTCTCGACCTCGCGGTAGGCCGAAGGATAGGTAAAATTGAGATTTGACAAATGGGAATTGGAAACCACATCGCTATCGAAGGCCTTGTTCCTGTTAGTCGTAAACATTCGTACTTTGATCTTGTTCTTATCCAACGGGTCAAGCATGGTATTCTGAAAGGAATTCAAAATTGAACTGATGCTGGAAACCAGTTTAAAGTCATCGGTTTCTACAAAGACCCAATTTTCGTGGTCTTTTGAAAGCAAGGCCTTGAGTTTATCAATATTGACCCCAATGTTCTTCTCCTCTTCCGTGACCGTTGCAATTTTTGCATTCGGAAATTTTGATACCAACGTATCCCGAACGGCGCCGCTTCTTTTATCTGCTATAATGATGATGTTCTGGTCGGTCACTTGGTCTTCGACATACTTCAGCATTTTCTTTCGCAAAACGATATCTGTAGGATAGGTAAAAAAGACATTTCTAAGACTGACATTCGTTGTGGCAGGTATCGGGGCGATTACCGGCACCTGATAGTTTGCAGCCCTTACGGCCACTTCTGTCAAAGAACTGACATCTAGGGGTCCGAAAATGGCACTATAATCGGCCAAGTTCTCACTGGAAAGGATTTCTTTGGTGCGGTTCAGGTCTAACTGATTGTCAAAAGTAGTTACATCAACCGATATACCTAATTTGGCGATAGAATCTAACGCTATCAAAGCCCCAGTGTAGAGTCCTAGGCTTATTTTGATGTCATTTCTGCTTTCGATACCCTTTGCTACATCTTCAACATTTTTGAAATTTAACCGGTCCAAACGAAATGGCAGGAGAAACATAAGCTTAGGTTCATTGGCCGGATTAATACTGTCGATTAAACTGATCTTATCTAAGACCAAGGCATTTCGAACCTCAAAATCCCCAGATTGGTCCTTGGGCAACTTAAGGACCATACCTGCTTTTAAACCTTCCTTCAAATCAGGATTTAGGGCCAATAAGTCTTTGTATGAAATCCCAAGTTTACGGGTTAGGGAAAATTCGGTCTGCTTGGGTTTTACTTCATAAAAAATAAAGTTTTCGGTATTTACTTCCCCAGGGTCGTATTTTTTTTGTGGCATACGAATGATCATACCTTCTTTTAGCCCACCCCTTGTGGCGATTTCTGGATTCAATCGTACAATTTCATCCGATTTCACGCCAAATTCTTGCTCTAACCTATAAAAGTTCATTTTTGGCGGCACCGTATACGACACATATAGTTGTGTTTCCTGATCTGGAATCGTGCTCCCCAACGGTTTAGGTAATTTCAATTCCTGGCCCTCACGCAGATAATCACTTGATTTTGAAAGCTCCGGATTTAGGGTCAATAAACTATCTATGGTAATCCCGAATTTATTTGCAATGCTCCAACGGGTTTCCTTGGGGGCCACGACATAGGTTTCAAAATCCGCTTCGTTAATAACAATTTCACCCGGTTTTAACCTACGATACTTCGGAATTCGAAGCACCATTTTCTTTTTCAGTTGCACGGAGTACAGGTCCCTGTTATACTTTTTTATATCGTCTTCGGTAATATGGTATCGTTGTGCAATACCATACAAGGTCTCCTTTCTTTTGACCTTGTGGGAGGTAAAGCCAATAGGTTCTTCCTGGGTGGCCAAAAGTACCTTATTGGCATCTCCCAACTCGGGAGGATTGGCCGTGGAGACTGACCGGCTCGTTGCTGCTTGTACCGGAATAACCAATATGGTATTGATCTTCAATTGGGCCCCATCCTTAACTTCCTTATTGTATTTTAGGATTTCGGCCGGTACCACTTGGTAGTCACGGGCGATGCTGTACAAGGTTTCCCCTTGCTTAACATAATGCGTCTTAAATTGTTGGGCCGTAACCACAAGGCTGAATAGAACGCCTAGCAAAAACGTCAGTATATTTTTCCGTAATTGATTCATAGTTATTCCCATTCTATAGTTGCCGGGGGTTTGGAACTGATGTCATACACCACCCTATTGACCCCGGGTACCTTATTAATAATATCGTTCGAGGTTTTCTGTAAAAATTCATAAGGCAAATTTACCCAATCTGCGGTCATTCCATCGGTACTTTCGACCGCCCGCAAGGCTACACATTTCTCATAGGTGCGTTCATCGCCCATGACCCCAACACTATGTACGGGCAAAAGTATGGCGCCGGCCTGCCAAACCGAATCATAAAGACCCCATTCCCGCAAACCATTGATAAAAATAGCATCCACCTCCTGCAAAATGGCCACCTTTTCCCGGGTAATATCGCCCAGGATTCGTATGGCCAATCCGGGGCCGGGAAACGGGTGTCTCCCCAAACGTTCGGGATCGATGTCCATACTCGTCCCTACTCTGCGTACCTCGTCCTTAAATAGCATTTTTAAGGGTTCCACGACCTTTAACTTCATGAAATCGGGCAGGCCACCCACATTATGATGGCTTTTGATGGTTTCGGAGGGTCCGCCCGTGGCCGATACCGATTCGATAACATCGGGATAAATAGTCCCTTGCGCCAACCATTTTGCATCTTTGACCTTATGCGCTTCGTCATCAAAAACCTCAATAAATACCCTGCCGATGATTTTCCGTTTTTTTTCGGGATCGCTTTCCCCCGCGAGGGCATCCAAAAAGCGTGCCGAAGCATCAACGCCTTTTACATTCAGGCCCATATGTTCGTATTGATCCAGTACCTCTTGAAATTCGTTCTTACGCAACAGTCCATTATTAACGAAAATACAGTGCAAATGTTTTCCAATGGCCTTATGTAATAAAACGGCGGCCACGGTTGAATCTACCCCTCCCGAAAGGCCTAATATCACTTTGTCGTTCCCAATGGTCTTCACAAGGCTTGCGACGGTAGTTTCGATAAAGGCGTTCGGTGTCCAGGTTTGGGCCACCCCGGCGATTTTTACCAAAAAATTTTCCAATAATAGCTTGCCATCGGTGGTATGATATACTTCCGGATGAAATTGAATGGCGTAGGTATCTTCCCCCTTGAATTTAAAGGCAACATGCTCCACATCGGAAGTACTTGCCAGATGTACGGCATTTTTTGGAAGTTCCTTGATGGTATCGGCATGGCTCATCCATACCTGGCTCCCTTCCGAAATTCCCTCAAAAAAGGGTTCATCAGACTTTATATATGATAGATTCGCCCTTCCGTACTCCCGGGTATTGGAAGCCGCCACTTGACCTCCATTAAAATGCGACAAATATTGGGCCCCATAACAGACCCCAAGCAAAGGCTTTTTCCCCCTGATCTGCGACAGGTCGGGATGGGGGGCATCGGTGGCACGTACCGAAAACGGAGATCCCGAAAGAATGACCGCTTTATAGCTTGACAAGTCTTCGGGCAATTTGTTATACGGCTTTATCTCACAGAAAATGTTCAATTCCCGAACCCGTCTGGCGATGAGTTGTGTGTACTGGGAACCAAAGTCAAGAATTAGGACGTTATTTTGCATGGGCAAAAATAGCAAAACCTATCTTTTAAGAAAGTTTCTTTTTGGTATATTTATGATTCGCTTTTCAACAGAGGATGAATGTGCAAAGAGAAAATTGAAATTAGCCTATTGGAAAGTGCGTAGCGATTCGTGATAGAAAAGGGTTGGGAGAAATTAACAACGAATAGGGAAAAATGGACAAGGACGCGTGTATTGGTGTCTTGAATTTCCAAATCAGACCAATTGGTAAGAGTAAATATTCTTAAAATCATTCCTTGAATTACTTCTTTCGACGAGACAATCATACCTTTTTTACCAATATTACATTAATAGCGCATAAAGCAACAACATGAAAAAATCAATTTTACTCTTCCTATTATTTGGATGTTCCGTACTAGGTGCCCAAGAAAACGGCTGGAAGATCACTACCGGAAAAGTAGCCCAATACACAGGAATCGTAACGGCAAATGGAAGAATTGGAATTCTGCCAGAAGACAAACCTTTTCAAACCAAATCGATTATTTTAAATAATGTGTACGACAAGGAATCGCCTTTGGGAGTTAGTAAAATTCTCTTGGGAATGAACTTTGCCAATTTAGAAATGACCTTGGATGGGGAGTTGGTCACCGAAAACAACATCAGCGATTTCAAGCAGGAACTTGATATGAAAACAGCAGCTTTCACCACGTCGTTTACCTTCAAGGATAAAGCGCAGATTTCGTATACCATTTATGCCCTTCGAAATATACAATATACTGGTTATATAGATGTTAAAGTGATTCCTACAAATTCAATGTCACTAAAAGTAACCGGAAAAATAAGTACACCTGCAGAATACCTTGAGCCCATCAGTACTTTTCGGATATTAAAAGATCTCGAGACCACGATGCCCATACTTCAAACTGTCGCCAAGAGCCGATTTGGCAAACAGCTGGTCGCCACATCGGCCACTTTTATTTGGCACGCCATCAACTCGACCCGCGAAAACCAACGCCCTGAATTGAAGCACGAAAAAGTATCGGAATATGACAACCGGCTGTCGTTTGAAAAGGAACTCACAAAAGGGGAGGTTTTTGAATTTGCCTGGACCGGAGCCGAATGCACCACCCAAGATTTTATGGATCCTCAGACCGAGTCCGAACGTTTCGTCATCTTTAATTTGTTGACTCCTAAAAATGATTTATTGGATCAGCACAAAAAATTATGGGCCGAAATGTGGCAAGGTGATATCATCATCGATGGCAATCTTCAAGATCAATTGGATGTTCGCCTGGCACTCTACCACCTATATGCATTCTCAAGGGGCGATTCAGATTTGAGCATTGCCCCAATGGGCCTATCTTCCCAAAATTATAATGGTCATATTTTTTGGGATACCGAACTTTGGATGTTCCCGCCCTTATTGCTTTTAAATCAGGATATCGCGAGATCCTTGGTAAATTATCGTTCAGACCGTTTAAACAAAGCCCGTCAGAAGGCCATTAATTTTGGGTACAAGGGGGCTATGTTCCCTTGGGAAAGTGATGACACCGGGGAAGAAGCGACCCCTGCGTGGGCCTTGACAGGCACTTTTGAACACCACATCACAGCTGATGTGGCCATCGCCTTTTGGAATTATTATCGGGTGACCCAAAACAAATTGTGGTTACAAGAACGCGGCTATCCGCTAATGAAAGAAGTTGCCGATTATTGGGTAAGTCGTACGACCCGCAATGACGATGACAGTTATAGTATTAAAAATGTAGTAGGCGCGAATGAATTTGCACCCAATGTAGATGACAATGCCTTTACCAATGGATCAGCGATAACGGCCATGCAGTTTGCCACAGCCGCGGCAAAGGAGGTTGGGGAAACCCCGAATCCAGAATGGGAGCCAGTTGCCTCTAAAATCAAAATCCTAAAATTCGATGACGGCGGTACCAAAGAGCACGCGACGTATTCTGGGGACCGCATTAAACAGGCCGATGTGAATTTGTTATCCTATCCACTCCATATAATAACTGACCCCGCCACTATCAAAAAAGACCTTACCTATTACGAACCCAAGCTGGCTGAGGAAGGTCCGGCCATGGGGCAATCAGTCTTTGCCGTACTCTATGCCCGCATGGGGGATGCGGAGGAAGCCTACCGTTTGTATAAGCGTAGTTACGAGCCGAACAAACGCCCTCCTTTTGGGGCCTTGGCCGAATCGGCTACGAGCAACAACCCTTATTTTGCCACGGGCGCCGGGGGTATGCTACAAGTCGTACTTTTTGGTTTCGGGGGATTGGATATTACCGAAGAGGGAATCAAGCAGAAAAATCCGATTCTTCCCAAGCAGTGGAAGTCATTGACCCTAAAAGGCATTGGCCCCGATAGGAAAACCTATACGATCAAGTGAGAAATCTTCGAACTGCACATCTTTCATTGATAGTTAGTTCATTTGGGGGTGAAGAAATACGTAGGTACCCTTAAAGTAATAATTGCCTCTATTTAAGCTAATCATAGGGATTCCTTGGATTGATAAACTACAGTTCTTGATGAAAACCAATGGTCTGTGCTTGAAAATTGAATTAAAATTTAATTCGCATATCAATTTGTGGCAAACAGCAAAGGACCTTTTTGGTATTTTTGAGCGTATATCAACTAAAAGAAACGTATGAAACATTTGACCGCCGTAATTTTCGGATTCGCCATCGTCATTGCCTCTGTTTTTCTCGGCAATGCCTATGTTAAAAGAGCCCAACCGCCTCATATTATTTCGGTTACCGGTTTGGGGAATGAGGACTTCACTTCAGACCTCATTGTGTGGGAAGGTAGTTTTTCGGCTACGAACTATGAATTGAAACTGGCCTTTGAAGAATTGAACCGGGAAAAGGATATCGTAAAAGACTACTTGGTTGCCAAAGGCATTAAGATCGATGACATTATTTTCAATTCGGTGCAGACGATCGAAAAAGTAGACAACAAATATGACAATGGCAATTATGTCGGCAGCATTTTTAGAGGATATCAATTGAGTCAATCTTTCCAAATAGAAGCTACCGATGTCCCCATGATCGAACAGATTTCACGTGAAATTACGGAGCTCTTAAACAAAGGGGTACAATTAAATTCGGCACCTCCGCGCTATTATTATACAAAATTGGCAGATCTAAAGATTAAAATGATCTCGAAGGCTACCGAAGACGCGCGCATACGCGCTGAGAATATCGCTAAAAATGCCGGGGGTGACCTGGGAGACCTTATTTCGGCCCAAATGGGGGTCTTTCAGATAACCGGTCAAAATTCGGGCGAGGATTACAGCTGGGGTGGCGCTTACAACACCGCATCGAAGAAAAAAACAGCCTCGATTACCATGCGGCTAGAATATAATGTGCGATAGGAATTGATATTTTTTAATGCCATTAAAGTGAAAAATCAGTCATTAAAAAAGCCTCGACCCTACATCGAGGCTTTTTAATCAAAATCAAAAAACCAACCTAAACACATGAATTTATTTTTACTTACCGAAATTCGTCGGCGACAAAACGTAGCTGTTTAAAACTTCACCCTTTTGCATTGGGGTAATAAAAGGATGAAGTTGTTTAAATCATAGCAATTTGTATATAGAACAATCAAAGTCTAAATTACCCTACCCAAAAAGTATATTTATTTTCAAAATTTTTAATTTTTATATATTAAGTACTTATTATCAATATTTTATATTCAATATCGTCTTTTAATATTCAATTGATCTTTCTTAAAATAACCCTTCCCCACAAGATGTTAAGTCATAAGTTTTGATTAATTTTAATAAGCATAAAGAGGCAATCCATGACCACTAAAATTTTAAAGGAAGTAAAGGCAGAACTGCTTAAAGGCGTTACTGAAAAAGGCCATCCGTTTCGATATTGCATCTTGGCGACCATAGGGCTTGAAAACATACCCCGACAGCGAACCATTGTTTTACGGGAACTAGGCGACGACCTCCATTTGAATTTTTATACCGACCTACGTTCGAAAAAAATAATTCACATTCATGAGAACAAAAAAGTAAGCTTGTTGTTCCTGCATCCTGAAAAGCTACTTCAAATTCGGGTAGAGGGCCTGGCCAAAATACATCGGGACCACACTACCCTTGATAAACATCGGAAAAACCTGCAGGCGATAAATAAAAAAAATTTCACCACTTCGGTAGCACCTGGAACCATAATAGCGAATCCGAACGCGGTGGACTATCTGAAGGAAGCCGATTATTTCTGTGTCGTAGAGGTGAACCCCTTTAAAATAGAATACCTGAAGCTTGAACACCCCAATCACATACGGGTGCGTTTTGCCCGAGAAGGCGCTGATTGGGCGGGTGAATACCTGGTGCCTTAAACCCACCTACAACACAAACGGGGCTTACGGTTGTATGACCAGGAATTTTAAATGTAGGGGCTCTAAAGTGGCCATGAGCATCGGGATCAATTCTTCACCCCATTCCAGATAGAGCTCCGAGAAATTAAGGTTGCGTTCCTGCAGCGATCTCCCCGGAAAAAGTGCGTTTTGCAGTTCGGTCATACGCACGATATAATCTTCAAGCTTTCGCTTCTGTGCTTTTAGAAGTCTCTTTTCAAGATGGTCCAAGCCTTTTTTCTGTTTTACTTCCTGTGCTTTAACAGCGCCTAAAAACGATTTGTCAGTATGTTCGGCCACTTCGTACAATGCTTTGAACTGTTCTTCCAAATGTTCTTTTTGTGGGCTAAAGTCAATATCGATATTCGATATTTCCCTTATTTTCTTATTGATCAAGTTACTCTGCCGCAGAAAAATATCGGGCAGCGAAAGCTTCAGTTTTGCAAGCTTGTCACTTTGCTTCTTGGTCATCACCAAAACCGAATTCCTGAGCAAAAGTATGGGAAAGGTTACCTTCATTGCCTCAAAAAAAGTTTTGAGCTCAAGCCAATAGGCCAGTTCGCCCCCACCCCCAATATAACAGAGATTGGGCAAGACCACTTCTTCGTATAATGGCCGAGATATTACATTGGGTGAAAAACGCTCTGGAAATTCATTCAATTCTTTAAGAAGTTGTTCCTTATTCCAAGAAATAGTTGTTTGAAGTACTGAATATCGGCCGTCTACTTCAACGATGCGTTCACGCAGTCCTTCCATCAAATAAAAGTAATTGATCTCCCTAGGATTGACTTGAACGTCATATTTTTCGGGTACATCCTGTAGCTTATCAATCGTCTGCGATACTTTTTGATAGCCGAGCTGTTCAAAAAGGTCCTTTTTAATATATGGGACCAATAGGCGTTTTAAGTCGCGGTCGTCGCCATCCAATATTACCAGGCCGTAGGCACCGAAGAGCGCATTGGCCAAAAATCGGGTTGCATCCGTCAGGTTTTCGTGTTCCAAATAGGCCTGTTTGAACAGACTTTTTAAGGCTTCCGCATTTTTACTGTGACCAATGGCATTCGAAAAGGCTGTGAAGACCTCGTCAAGTCCCTTTGTCGACAATTGGCCAACGGCGCCCATCGAGGTATCCGAATCGCGGTTCCATTGCAATTTCCTTCCGTCGAAATTAAAATAATTGATTTCCTCAAAATCGTGATCCTCAGTGGCCATCCAATAGACTGGCACAAAATTGTATTTTGGGAATCTTTTCTTAAGCTGGGCCGTCAAATTTATGGTTGATATAATCTTGTACAAAAAATACAAGGGTCCCGTAAAAAGGTTCAATTGATGTCCTGTAACGACGGTAAAGGTCATAGGCTCTTTTAACATGATCAGATTCGTTCGCGTCTTCTTGCCTATTTCAAAGCCCTTATACTGATTTGCAAGTGCACCATATAAAATCTCACGCTGTTCGTTCGGAAAATTGGCGGCCTTCTCCTTGATCTGTCCCTCAAAATTTGCGATTTCGGGATATCTCCCAAAAAAGGGTTGTAAGCTTTTATGGTTATCAAGATAATCACAGATCAAGGATGAAAAATATCCGGTTTGGTCAAAAGGAAGACTATCACTGTGCATAGGCGTGCTGAAAATCGTGGTAAAGATAAAATTCTAGGTTTTCCGAATTCCTAAAAATACGTTAATTACGGCAACCATTAAACCCAGAAACCTGATCGATGATAGATTTTCAAAATATTTTGTCAGGAAGATTCCTTAGATTTGAGTTTTTTGAATTCAATTAAAATTTATGAGGTTATCACTTCTTTCTGCCTTCGCATTGTTTATCACGATTAGTAACGCACAAGATCTTCAATCTCCTTCCGAATTTTTGGGATATGAACTAGGGACGCAGTTCACCCGACATAGTCAAGTAGTAGACTATTATGAATATCTTGCGAAATCAGCCCCAGATCGCGTCAAATTGCAAGAATATGGCAGGACCAACGAACGCAGGCCCCTGCTTCTGGCCTATGTCTCGTCTCCCGACAATATCAGAAACCTCGAAAGCATTCGTCTTGAACATCTAAAAAGTACCACGGGTGCAAGCAGTGCATCGAAGGCTATCGTTTGGTTAAGTTATAATGTACATGGCAATGAAAGTGTCAGTACCGAGGCTTCGATGCAGACGATATATGAGCTATTGACCCATAAAAGTGAGTATCTTGATAATACGGTAGTGCTTATTGACCCTTGCATCAACCCCGATGGACGCGATCGGTACGTCAACTGGTACAATCAGTTCAAAAATGCACCGAACAATTTGGATCCCAATAGCAAGGAACATCACGAAGGATGGGTGAGCGGCCGTTCTAACCATTACATGTTCGACCTCAACCGGGACTGGGCCTGGCTGACGCAGGTTGAGAGCCAGCAGCGCATCAAGGTCTTCAACCAATGGCTACCCTTGGTACACGTCGATTTTCATGAGCAAGGGGTAAACAATCCCTATTACTTCGCTCCAGCAGCCGAACCCTTTCATGAGGTCATTACCCCCTTTCAGCGTCAATTTCAGGTTACCATAGGAAAAAACCACGCAAAATATTTCGATGCCCACGGTTGGTTTTATTTTACCAAGGAAGTCTTTGATCTTTTTTATCCGAGTTATGGCGATACCTACCCTACGTACAATGGGGGTATCGGGATGACCTATGAACAAGGTGGCAGTGGCAGGGCTGGATTGGGCGTTATTACCGAGGTTGGGGATACGCTCACCCTGAAGGATCGGATAGCACATCATCTTACAACGGGCTTATCCACTGTCGAAATTGCAGCAATGCACGCCTTAAAACTAAACGAGGAGTTCTCCAAATTCTATAAAAACAGGAATTTTAAATACAAAAGTTACGTATTGAGCGGTGACACTGATAAAATCAATGCCCTGACCAAATTATTAGACCAACATCAAATTGTCTATGGAACGGCCAATGGGGACCCGGTAAAAGGGTATGCATATGATACCGGGAAGATGGGCACCCTACGCCCGGCCAAGAATAGCCTGGTTGTTTCCACCAATCAGGTGAAGGGTACCTTGGTGAAAGTACTATTTGAACCCAATGCCAAACTAAGCGATTCGCTCACTTATGATATCACTGCTTGGTCGTTGCCCTACGCCTATGGTTTGAAGACCATTGCCTCTGAAACAGTGGTCGGAAGCACAGGTAGTTCATTGAAAAACGATGTTGCGATGGCGACTATTGATGGCAGTGCATATGCCTACATCACCGACTGGAATAGCATGGAAGATGCCCGATTTCTAGCAGATCTCATAAAAGGAAACGTACGGGTGCGCTTCGCCCAAAAGCCTTTTAAGACGGCCGAAGGGAGTTTTAATCGCGGAAGTCTGATCATCACAAAATCGGATAATAAAAATAATAAAGAGTATATCACAGTCTTACGGGAAGCTGCGCGGAAGCATCAAAAAAATTTGGTGGCCACGACTACCGGCTTAGTGGAAAATGGCAAGGACTTTGGTTCCAGATATGTTGATATGGTAAAAGATGTAAAGATTGCCCTGCTTTCCGGCTCTCCTACGTCGTCATTGCAGTTCGGCGAGATTTGGAACTTTTTTGAACAGCAATTGCAGTATCCCGTAACCGTTCTCGATTCGGAATATTGGGACGATGTGGATCTTTCGGAATATGATGTTCTTGTGCTTCCCGGAGGGTATGGGTACCAACGATTTTTTAAGGAGGATCAATTGAAGGCCCTAAAAGATTGGGTACGAAATGGCGGAAAGTTGATCGCCATGGGAGGTGCCATCAAGGGCATCGACGGAGAAAAGGGTTTTGGCATAAAGGCACGGAAACAGGATAAGGATACCACCGGCATTAAAAAAGTACAAAATTTTGAGGTATCACAACGGGAAGCAATAAAGGACGAAATTACCGGGGCGATCTTCAAGGTGGCGGTCGATCCTACACATCCACTTGCCTATGGCTATGATAGCACCTATTACACCCTTAAACTAGGTGACGATGCCTATGAGTATTTGGAGGGCGGTACGGTCGTCTTCTTAGAGAATGATACCAAACCAGTCGCCGGTTTCGCGGGGAGCGAAGCCCGCAAGAAAATAGGCAATACCTTGATATTTGGCGTTGAACGCTTTGGCGATGGCCAAGTAGTTTACATGGTCGACAATCCTTTATTCAGGGGTTTTTGGGAAAATGGCAAGTTATTTTTTGCAAATGCGCTATTTATGGTCGATTAATGTGATTGCATTTTCGCTTAATAGAGCATTAGGGAGACCAAGACAATGACCACCAGTGCTGTCGGTACGACCAACATCAAATAGAAAAACGATATGAAATTCGCTTTTAGAAAAGCGCCGAACCAAGAACTCCGATAAAAGTTGCGCAGTGCGATCATCAGGTAAAGCAGGAACGAGAAGGCTACTAGAAACTCGATCCAGGTGGGGATCGTTATGATCATATTCAATACTATCATTATACAAAAGGCCGTAAATAGAAACGTAAAGAAATAAAATGTGAAGACCACATGATGGGCATAGGTACCGCGTCGCCAATAAAATATTTTTAAAAAGACCGCAAAAAGTGGCAAAAGAAGGAACATGGCGATCGGGATCGTATCATAGAATGCCGTTATAATGCCCCCGCCACGATTTTCATAAAACTTCAGCATTTGCGCATATAATCGGCGTGTGAAGGCATTCGCATCGTCTTTCATACCCATTGCCTTTAAGATTTCTATCTGAGGAGCATCGGCCGTGATCAGGGAATCGACATTTTTTTTGGTTTGTCCAAAAGATATTCCTGCCGATTTTGGGTCAGAAACCATCACCGAATCCAATTTCGATAATTCCTCATCGGTCATACCGATGTTCTTTTGATTGTCCTTTAAGGCTTTTTTTGCTGCTGCGATCCCTAGGGAATCTTTGTTCACCCGAATCGAATCTAGGTTGATCTGCTGCTCAAATCCTTTTTTGATTGCCTGGGACACTTGGTTATCGGCTTTGCGCACCGTAAATGAGAAAATAAAAAAGAAGATTACCGAAATAAATAGATAAAATTGTGCTGGGTGTAGGTAGGTATGGCGTTTGCCATCAACAAAGCGTCGGGCAAGAACTCCGGGTTTTAGCATCAATGGGAAAAAGCTCTTAAAAAACCGGGCATCGATTGAAAAATAGTTGCCGATGGTATTACTGAATAATACCCCAAACGTGAGGTTGTCTGCTGTCTCCTGACCACAATATGGGCAATATTCAAAAGAGGCATCAATGGTTTTGTCGCAGTTTTTACATTGGGAGGTCGGCATAGATTAGGCTTTATTAAAAATACAAAAAGCTAAGCTATCAAAAAAGCGATATATTCACTACTAGCATAAGCTGATACCCGCTTATTTTTCGACGAATTATGGCGAATGGAAGCTAAAAATGTCGCAGAACAATGGCTAACCTTCAGTACTGAATCATATTTTGATGAAATTGCCTATTTTTAATAAGACCAATTTGGAACCTAATATTCCTACTGGAAGTTCCTGTAAGAAATTAAACGAGTCTAGGCGTTAAGCCACAAAAAAAGTAAAAATATCTTTTTATGAAACGGAATGATTTCATTAAAAAAACGACCCTGGTGATTACCGGTGGTATATTAACATCGTATACGTCTTGCATTGACCCAAAGAAAAGTAAAAATGTGGCCGGAATATCAGAAAGAAAGAACTGGGCGGGCAACTATCGCTATAAAGCCGAAAATCTTTATGAACCCAGTTCCTTGGAAGAAGTACAACAATTGGTAAAACAATTAGACAAACAAAAGGCATTGGGTTCAACGCATTGTTTTAATGATATTGCCGATAGTCCAA
This sequence comes from Maribacter sp., assembly GCA_022865355.1. GTDB lineage: Bacteria > Bacteroidota > Bacteroidia > Flavobacteriales > Flavobacteriaceae > JALHST01. Next base: position 19,809 of record JALHST010000275.1, read on the forward strand.
AAGACCAAATCTCGACCAAAAAGCTCAAGAAAGTCGTTCATTTAGATACGGATAATAAAACCCTTACCGTAGAGGCAGGAGCCCGATATGGGGACTTTGCCGCATTGCTGCATGAACAGGGGTACGCCTTGCACAACCTGGCCTCTTTGCCCCATATTTCGGTTGCCGGTGCCTGTGCCACTGCCACCCATGGTTCAGGGGTCGGCAATGGTAATCTCGCAACACAGGTACTTGCAGTTGAGCTGGTAAAACCCGATGGAAGTGTAGTGCACCTGGATCGCGCCCATCCTGATTTTTATGCCGTTGTAGTTGGGTTGGGGGCCTTTGGCATCATAACGAAAGTCACCTTGGCGGTAGAGGATACGTTTGATGTACGTCAGGATGTATTTCTCGATCTTCCATTGGAATCGGTGGTTTCTAATTTCGATGAAATTATGTCTAGCGGGTATAGCGTGAGTTTATTCACTGACTGGATGAATAAGAAAGTAAGTGAAGTATGGATAAAAAGAAGAACCGACGCCGAGATAAGCGATTTAGGCAATGATTTTTATGGCGCGAAGGCAGCGACAAAAAATATTCATCCCATAGCCGATCTTTCGGCCGAAAACTGCACCGACCAAATGGGAGTGCCGGGACCTTGGTACGATCGATTGCCCCATTTTAAAATGGGATTTACGCCCAGTGCCGGAAAAGAATTGCAATCTGAATATTTTATTCCGCGGGAATATGCGGTCGATGCCCTTCTTACCATTGAAGAAATGAAGGATGAAATATACCCGCATATCATGATTTCGGAAATCAGATCCATTGCGGCCGATAATTTTTGGATGAGCCCTTGCTATAAGCAAGACTGCATTACCCTTCATACTACTTGGAAACAAAAGCCGAAGGAGGTGCTTGCCCTATTACCTAAAATCGAGGCGAAACTAGCGCCTTTTAATGTCAAACCACATTGGGGTAAACTGTTTACGATCGATCCTTTGATATTGCAAGGACGTTACGAAAAACATACAGACTTTGTAGCACTGGCCAAAGCCTATGACCCTACAGGAAAGTTTCGAAATGGTTACCTGAATAAAAATATATATTAGTTTTTCTCGGTAAATAGACTTTTGGTCAAGATGTATTTGGGCTTTTATTTGAGAATATTATGTTTCGCGAATTCAATATCCTTTTGATTTCCCAGTA
>JALHST010000276.1 GCA_022865355.1 Maribacter sp.
CTCACCCTCCTTGGTTTCAACTTTTAGTTCCCCACCATGCGCCTTAACGATATCGTACGATAAGGATAATCCCAAGCCCGTTCCCTGTCCGGTGGGCTTGGTGGTAAAAAAAGGTTGGAAGATTTTTTCTAGCATTTTTTCCGGAATGCCATTGCCATTGTCCCTGACTGAAATTTCTACTTGGTTCCCAATCTTTTTCGTGGTAACGGCAACTGTGGGTTCATAGCCTGTTATCCCAAGTGTTTTTCGCTCATTTACGGCATAGAAGGCGTTTGAGATCAGGTTCAAGATTACTCTGCCCATTTCCTGGGGAACGACCTTGATTTTCCCGATCGATGTATCAAAATCGGTGTTCAAAGTCGCATTGAAACCTTTATCCTTGGCCCGAAGACCATGATAGGCCAAACGCAGGTATTCGTCACAGAGCGCATTGATATCGGAGAGTTCTTGTTGACCGCTGCTGCTGCGGCTGTGCTGCAGCATGCCCTTGACGATGGCGTCGGCCCGTTTGCCATGGTGGTTGATTTTTTCAAGGTTTTGCCTGATATCGTTCGCTAATGCCTTCACTTCGACAACGTCGCCCTTATTTAGTTCCTCGGTCATCTCGGTTAAGAGCTCCATACTGACTTCAGAGAAATTATTTACAAAGTTCAACGGATTTTGTATTTCATGGGCGATTCCGGCGGTGAGCTCGCCCAGGCTGGCCATTTTTTCGGATTGTACCAATTGCGATTGGGTAGCCTTTAATTCATTTAAGGTATGTAGCAGTTCTTCCTTTTGTTTTGTTAATTCTATAGTTCTTTCTTTTACCTGTACTTCCAGTTCTGCCTTTAAAGCCGCTGTTATCTTGAATTCTTTTTCCTTCTCTTTTGCCTTTAATCGTTCCCTTTCCAGGACCTTTTTTTGTTTGTTGGTAATGATGACCATAGCTCCCAACCATATAATTGTAAACAATACACCCGTATCAAAATAGTTTTCCCAACTGGTAAACAACGTGGGAAAGAGTAGTTTAACAACATCCTCAATAAAATTCAAACTCATCAAGGGAAGAAAGGCATACATAAAAGTTTTGGAGGCGCTAAAGTCTTTCTGTGTAAGAATAAGATAGACGATGGCAAAAGCGACCGCGTGCGACACCCAGCTTACTAAAGAATGGCTGCCTGCTACCACCGCATAAATTATGATTAATGCAATGCAAAAAGCACTCCCTGCCAGTAGTATTTTATGCCATTTTAAAAGGAACCCCGTATTTTTTAATTGCTTGCGGAGGCTGCTTAAAATAATAAGTGCCAGTATGGGTTGTAGTATCATAATTGACTAATCAAAGTAACATCAATGTGGTAAAATAATAACAAAAAGGGAATATTCACCTTCTTTCGTTTCCACTTTCAATTCCCCGCCATGCGCTTTTACAATATCATAGGATAGGGATAACCCCAGTCCGGTTCCTTGACCTGTTGGTTTGGTGGTAAAAAAGGGCTGGAAGATCTTGTCCAATACTTTTTGCGGGACGCCGTTGCCATTGTCCTTCACGCTGATTGTAATCTGGTTTTTGTCCTTTTTGGTACTTACCCAAACCGTGGGTTCATAGTCCTCATCCGATACATTGGTGAAGGAGGACTTTTCCGTGACCGCGTAAAACGCATTCGTAATCAAATTCAGGATCACCCTTCCGATATCCTGGGGAACGATATCGATTTTGCCTATGCTTTTGTCAAAATCGGTCTTCAGAGTGGCGTTAAAGCTTTTGTCCTTGGCGCGAAGACCGTGATAGGCCAGTCGCAGATATTCATCGGCCAGGGCATTTATATCGGTGGGTTCTTTTTGCCCACTGGTGCTGCGGCTGTGTTGCAACATGCCCTTGACGATGGCATCGGCCCGCTGGCCGTGGTGAAGGATCTTTTCCAGGTTCTGTTTTACATCCTGGGCCAGGGCCTTGGCTTCCTCGATATCCCCCTTTTCCATTTCCTCGTTCATCTCGTCGATCAGTTCGTTGCTTACCTCAGAGAAGTTGTTGACGAAATTGAGGGGGTTCTGGATCTCATGGGCGATCCCGGCCGTCAATTCACCAAGACTGGCCATTTTTTCCGATTGGATGAGTTGTGTCTGGGTGGCCTTTAGTTCAGCCAAAGCAAGTTCAAGATTATTGTTTTTACTTTTTATTTCTTCATTAAGACCGGCCAATTCTATATTACGTAGTTGGTATATTGCGGCTTCCTGCCTCGTTTTATCTACACGATGGGAAATTTCTAGGTTAAGGATTTTTTGATTCAAAGCAGATTTATGAACTTCCCTTTCAATTTGATAATATGTTTCCAGATGTGCCAAAGATTCATGAAATATCCCCCTTTTTTTATTAATTGAATAAAGCCCATAATGTATTTTGGCAAGCAAGTCGTTGGATTTTATTTCATCACCGATTTTTAAAGATTCCTTTAATAAGGAAATAGCTTTCTCTATAGCGGTATTGTCTAATTTATCTTCCCCTAATAATTCGGACATGGCAACTTTTGCCTCCGCTTCTCCCTTTTTGTCCCCAATTTTTTTTCGTATAGAATGGCATTCCCTATAATGAAGCAGTGCCCTATCAAAATCGGAAAGCTGTTTGTAAACATTTCCCAAATGGATTAAAATATTTCCTTCACCCTTACTGTCATTTATCATTTTAACTATTTCAAGGCCTTGAGAAAAAAATTCAATTGAAGCACTTAATTGGGCTGTTCTAAAATAGCAGGAACCGATATTATCCAAACAGCCCGCCTCGCCCCATTTGTCCCCGGCATTACGCCGCAAGGCAAGGCTTTGATTAAAGTATTCCAAAGATCTTTGGTAATCTTCATTTTCAAAATAAATTAGGCCAATATTATTTAAGCTATAGGACTGGGAAACCCAGTCATTTATCTCATTCGAGATTGAAAGGGATTTAATGAAATAATCCAGAGCCTGATTATAATCACCTAGGTATTTATAGGTAACACCAAGGTGATATAGTGACAACGCCTCACCTTCGCGGTACCCAGTTTGCTGCCTTAATTCAAAACTTGCAAAAAGATGGTTCAATGACTTTTCGTAATTTCCAAGACTTCTTTCTATGATTCCGAAATATTCAAATACATCCGATTGTCCGCGGATATCATTCAATTCCTTAAATAATGATTGAGATTTTTTAAGAAATTGCAGAGCTTCCTTATGCTGGGAAATCCGTATGTACGAAAAGCCCAATGTTCGTAAGCCCTGAGCCAACCCTTTTTTATAGTCGATTTTTTCTGAAAGTGTAATAGCAGATTTGCTTAGTTGAAGTGCTTTTTCAGAATTGCTTACACGTTCAAGCCAGGCTTGCGAATTAAGGGCATCAACCTTTACTTCAATCAATCTTAATTTGTTTCCTTTCCGCATTATTCACAATTCAAATAAGCATCTAGACCATATAAAATTCCCACTGAATGCGATCCATATCTTTAAATGCTACATATTGTTTTTGCAATGTAGGATCTACTTTTACACCGGTGTTTTCAACACCCAAATCGCTTAGACCTTTTGCTACACGATTAAGTTCTACTTCCGACTCACATGCAATGGCCAAATGATCGGTTCCGATCGTAAAGGGATTGAACTGTGCATTGTCTGTTGCCTTTTTGAAAACGATAAAAACACTTCCGACAGGGAATGCGAATAATTCATCCGTTTCAATAACAATTGGGAAACCCATAATATCCCTATAGAATTTTTTTGAGTCTTCAAGGTTTGAACAACGCAAATTGATATGATGCACTCCCGAGGTCTTTGGATTGATTGCCATAGTTTTTTTGTTAAAATTTTTTAAATATGTTATGTATTTAAAGGTAAACTAATTATAAATAAAGTTCCATAAATTTCTTTTTCTGCATGTGGTATAGACTCATTAGATGAGGTTTCTACGTTCAATTCCCCGCCATGGGCTTTTATGATATCATACGCTAGTGATAAACCCAGGCCGGTTCCCTGTCCGGTAGGCTTGGTGGTGAAAAATGGTTGGAAGATCTTGTCCAAAATCTTTTGAGGAATGCCGTTTCCGTTGTCCTTGACGGAAATCTCGATTTTGCCTTTGCTCTTTTTTGTGCCGACCGAAACGGTCGGCTCATAACCTTCTGGATTTTGCTGCTTTCGCTCATTGACCGCATAAAAGGCATTCGTGATTAAATTGAGGATCACCCTGCCCATATCCTGTGGCACGATATTAACCATGCCTATAGCTTTATCAAAATCTGTGTTCATGGTCGCGTTGAAACCCTTGTCCTTGGCCCGCAGCCCATGATAGGCAAGCCGCAGATATTCGTCTGCCAGGGAATTGATATCGGTCGGTTCTTTTTGTCCACTACTTCCTCGGCTGTGCTGCAACATGCCTTTGACAATCTCGCCTGCGCGTTTGCCATGATGGTTGATCTTTTCTTCATTGGCCTTGATGTCCTTGGCCAGGTCTTTCACTTCCGTCAAATTCCCTTTTGTAGCTTCCTCGTCCAATTCTTGTAGCAATTCGGTATTTAGTTCCGAGAAATTATTGACGAAGTTCAAGGGGTTTTGGATCTCGTGGGCTATGCCGGCCGTAAGTTCGCCTAAAGAAGCCATTTTTTCGGATTGGATGAGTTGGGTCTGGGTGGTTTTAAGATGGGTATGTGCTATTGCAAGTTCATCATAGGCTTTTTTGATTTTTTTGGCTTGTGCCAATTCTTTTTCTTTGGCCTGTGCCTGTGCTTTTTGTAATAGTCGCTTCCTTTGGAAACGATCCACAAAGAAAATAGAAGTTACACATAGAATAGCATACACCGTATAGGCCCACCAAGTAGCCCACCACGGAGGCGCAATATTCAAAACAATATTTTTTTCGGACCAGATACCGTTCGCGGAATTCAGGGCCTTGATCCTGAAAATATAATTGCCTGGGGGTACCTTAAAATAACTCACTTTATCCTCCATACCCGATTGACGCCATTCCTCATCATAGTTTTCCAAGGTATATGAAATTGTGTTATCCTTGGAACCGCGATAATTTATAGATGTAAAACTAAAGGCGAACCCATTTTGATCGTAATCGAGTAGAATTTCATGGGTATCATCGATGGATTGTTGCAAAGGGCCGGAGCTACCTGGTTTTATCAAGCGATTATTGAGCCAAAAAGAGGTAAAGTATAGTTTTGATACATCGGGAGTTATTCCTAATTTTTTGGGATAAAACGCATAGTAGCCCTGACTGTAACCAAAAAATAGTTGGCCATCATCGGCCCGATAGCGAGATGCTTGATATAAGCGGTTCGCATCCATAATGATCAAACCGTTCTCCTCGTCAAAGCGAATAAGTTCGTCACGGGTTTTATTCAATTTGTAAATTCCATCCATAGAATTTATCCAAAGGTTATCTTGGTCGTCGTCAATGATGGCCATCACAATGGCTTTAATGCCAATCCCAGTGATTTTTTCGCTTAGCGGATTGAAATCATCAGATGTTTTGTTGTATGCAAAAAGTCCATTATCCGTCCCCACCCATAGCACCCCCAATGAATCTATAAAAAGATCGTTGGTAGTTTGACCTACAAGATATTGTTTAAAGACCCCGGTCGTTTTATCCATGCTATTTACCCCTGAATTGTTGTCCAAGCCTATCCATAAGGTATCGGTTTTATCCCCGACAATGGCTTTAATACGATTATTGCCAATATCGTTTATATGCTTAACGTTCTCACCATAATGGCGAACCTTACCAGTTTTTATATCCAATAAATTTAATCCCATAGCCGTAGTCCCGACCCATAAATTTAAATCGCCATCTTCATAAATGGCCGTAATGTCACTTTCGCTTAAAGATTCTGGATCATCGGGGTCGTGAAAGTAGTGTGTGAAGACTTCGGTTTGAGGATCGAATCTATTCAATCCATCGACAGTACCGATCCAAATAATTCCCTGATGATCCTTAAGAATGTTATTAATAGTATTGTGACTTAAACTATTAGAATTTAATGGATCATGCACCAGCTGCCGGGTAGTGCCATTCCCCATATCCAAAATCGTTAGTCCTGCGTAGTTGCCCAGCAAGATCTGTGAGGAATTCCCCTCGCCAAAAGCTGCAGCACCCGCATCCATTGCAATATGAGGGATAGTAATATTAAAAAGATCTATTTTAAATAAATGGTCTTCTTGTGTGCCCAACCAAACCATCCCATCGGAGGTCGGATAGGCGCACCACCCGGAATTATCCTTGAACATACCCGATTTGTCGGAATCATTCCCAAAATGGGTAACTTTTTGACTGTTGGGGTCATAGCGGTTTAGGCCATTACTGGCCGTACCGATCCATATTTTTTCTTCGGCATCTTCAACTATAAACGTAATATGATCATAACCACTTTCAGCATTTAGGGGTGGTCGGCTTAGCTTTTCAGGATGCTTTGGGTCATAGGGATGTCTTGTTATCTTGCCGGTTTTCCGGTCTAGGGTATGTAGGCCGTCTCCCGCTGTACCGACCCAAAAATTTCCCTTACTGTCTTCCAATAGGGCCCTTACTTTATTGCTGGCCAAACTGTTCGGGTCGTTTGGGTCATGCAGATAGCGTGTGAAAGTACCCGTCGTTCGGTCCATTCGATTGAGCCCGCCCTTACCATCGTAATTCCATGGTAGTCCAGTTCCGATCCAAAGTGTACCTTCCTTGTCTTCGTAAATTGCCCGAATAACATCATGACTTAGGCTGTTGGGGTCATTGGCATCGTGACGGAAATGTTCGAAGGTACCCGTAACAGGATCCATGCGATCAAGACCACTTAATGTTCCCACCCAGAGATAGCCCAGATGATCAATACAAATAGCATTTACGTAATCATTGCCCAAACTTTCGGTATCATTGGGGTCGTTTCTAAAATGTGTAAAAGTACCCGAAATCGGGTCGAAACGGTCGAGCCCTGAACCATTAAATCCAATCCAAATCACACCGGAAGGGTCCGATAATAAACATTCGGGATAGTAGCCGCCTAGACTGTTCGGATCATTGGGATCGTTTTTATACTGGGTCATATGATTGCCATCGTATCGAACGATCCGTCTATTGGTTTGATCCGAGAACCATGTAAAACCATGCATGTCCTGGGTAATGGCATTGACCTTTCCCAAGGTTATGCCGTTCGAGCCTTCAATTTGGTTAAATTTGAGTTGCTGGGTTTGTGCAATAGTTATGTTGGAAAGACATACGATAGCCGCAAGAATGAATACAACCTTGTAGTTGATCATACTTGCCGCCGTATTTCGCTTTCCAGACATTTGGTTAGTTTAATGGGATTATAATAGTGAACTCAGTCCCTTCACCCTCTTTCGTCTCAACCTTCAGCTCACCCCCGTGGGCCTTAACGATATCGTAAGATAAGGATAATCCGAGGCCCGTTCCCTGCCCGGTGGGCTTGGTGGTAAAAAAAGGCTGGAAGATCTTGTCCAACACTTTTTGCGGGATGCCGTTGCCGTTGTCCTTGACGCTGATCGTAATCTGGTTTTTGTTCTTTTTGGTACTTACCCAAACCGTGGGCTCATATTTGTCCGCCGAAGCTTTAGCGAAGGAGGATTTTTCGGTTACCGCATAAAACGCATTCGTGATCAAATTCAGGATGACCCTGCCCATTTCTTGGGGAACGACATTCACGTTTCCGATCGTTGTATCGAAATCGGTTTTTAATGTGGCATTGAAGTTTTTGTCCTTGGCACGCAGGCCATGGTAAGCAAGACGCAGGTATTCGTCACAGAGCGCATTGATGTCGGTGGGTTCTTTTGTGCCGCTACTGCTGCGGCTGTGTTGTAACATGCCCTTGACGATGGCGTCGGCCCGTTGGCCATGGTGAAGGATCTTTTCCAGATTCTGTTTTACATCTACAGCAATGGCCTTGGCCTCTTCAAGATCCCCCTTTTCCATTTCCTCGTTCATCTCGTCGATCAGCTCATTGCTGACTTCCGAAAAGTTGTTCACGAAGTTCAAAGGGTTCTGTATCTCATGGGCGATCCCGGCCGTCAATTCACCAAGACTGGCCATTTTTTCCGATTGGATGAGTTGTGTCTGGGTGGCTTTCAAAACAAGGAGGGCGTCTTCCGCCCGTTGCTTTTCGGTCTTTAATTTTTGAAGATCGGTCCTTGCCTTTGTCAGATCCTGAAAGCGGGAATAGGCGAGTGAAAAAACCGATGCCGCCCGTCTGAGCAAATCCCAGCTTTCGGTAGAAATGTCCCCAGCGGCGGCGGCACCGATGGCGCCATGGGTAAATTTATAGAGGTGATAGGTGCGTTCTGGGATTACGTCGCCATAATAACCGCGTAAGGGAACTGACTTTTCCTCACAATAGTGGATCCATTCTTTACGGACTTCCCCTTTCATTACAATCGAGACCTGCTTTTTGGTGGTAGCATAGAATTTTTTCATCTCCCTGCCCACCCAGGTGTCCTTCAAATCAAGGGGGAAATGGTCTGACACCAGTTTCTTTTTCTTGGAGCGGATATCCTTTAGCGCATACCAGCATTCCATTTTTTTGGTTTCCACATCGTTGATATAAATACTACAGGTCTCCAATTCTTCGACACCTAACAATCCCATTTCGTAGCGCAACACTTCGGCCACTTCCAAGAGTTCCTCGGGTTGTTGCATGGCCAGTGCCCTGGCGCGCACCCTTTCGAGGGCTACTTCTATTTTTGCCTTGTGGGCCTGTTCCTCCGATAATTTAAGATCTTCAAAGCGTTTATACGCCAGGCTGAATGCATTGGCAAAGCGCCGAATCACGCGCACCAATTCAGGTGTAAATGGGGCTTCACTGAAAAAAGGGAGTCCCCCCGCAGGGAAAAAAGTGCAGTAATAAAATTGACGATCTACAGCTGAAATATTGGTTCCTGATGCGGCATCTGGTAGCTTATAATTATCCCCGCCCATGGTATTATAATAGGCAAGTAGATCATCGCCTATTAATTCATAATAAAAATCCTGTTGTTTTTCCCAACCGGCAAATGCGCCCTGTAACAAAGGATGCACATCCATCGACTCGTTCCCTGAAAAACTAATGTCCTCGCCAGCATCACTTGCCGTAGTGGTCCATACATCAACGGTGCGATTTTGGCCGTTGATAATTCCGATACCGCATCGCAACGTTTTCAGGTCTAATTTGTCCAATTCCTTAAAAATAATGGCTACGGCCTGTTGCAGATCCTCGCTTTTGTTCATGGCCATGGTCTGTGCCCGTACCCGTTCGAGACCCGTTTCAATAAGGGCTTCCCTGGCCTGTGCCTCCGCTTTTTGCAAATCGAGGAAACGGGTATACGATTGTTCGAAAACCGCCGCAAACCGTTTAATGATCTCGTTGTTCTCATCGGAATAGGGCTTTGAAGCATAGTTGCCCACATTCAATATGATGTTGGGCATGATAACAAAAGACCTTGAAAAACCGCGGCTCATCACATATTCCTTTTCTTCCGCCGACAAATAATCGGCCGAATTGTATTTGAAGGCATGTTCGAGCCATTCCCTGTTCTCCTCGGGGGTGAGGGTATCCTGATAAAAGTTCAGGCCCTGGGCCCGCACTTCAATGGCCCGATTGGCAATGGGATTATCCAGGTAGGGGACTTTAAGTTCAAAAGGCCTCGGTTTACCGTACAAGGCCGTCCAAAAGTGATAATCCTCTGCCTCGCTGTTTATAGCAAAACTCACATGATCAAATCGGATCTTGAGCTGCTGCAATTGTTCTGAAACCACGGCGATCACATCAGCGAGTTCCTCGCTCTTGTGCATGGCCATACTCCTGGATCGCACCCGTTCCAAGGCTGCCTCGATCTGTGCCTCCCTTGCCTGTGCTTCCGCTTTTTGCAGGTCAAGGAAGCGAGTATACGTTTGTTCGAAGACTTTGGCGAAACGTTTCAGTATAACTATCTCTTGTTCAGATAATGATAATCCGGAATAGTCATTAATAAATATGGCCGTGTTTTTTTGAAAGGCAATTGAAGTTGCATAGGTATCGGCTGCTAGGCAGTAGTCTTTAATGTCCTTTGGGGTATGTTTAAATTCTGTAAATTCAAAAATGTGGTTCAAAAATGATTTGTTTTCATCTGCATCATATCTTTTTACAAAAAAATCTTCTCCTTTGTTCTTAGCTTTCCAGAGGTTAGAAAGTATTGGATGATTGAAATATGGAAGATGGATATTCATCGCAGAAGCAAATCCGGGATTGGCCATCCATTCAATCAGGTCTTTTGAGCCTTCTGTAAATGTGATCAATGCAACTCCATCTTCTACATAAAAACCCAGATCTTGTAATTTCTCAATTACTATAGTAATAACTTCTCCCAAATCATCGGATTTATGCATAGCCAGAGAACGAGAACGAACCTTTTCCAACGCGGTTTCAATCTGCGCTTCCCAAGTCTGGGCTTCTGCTTTTTGGAGGTCGAGGAAACGGGTATAGACTTGTTCAAATACTTTGGCAAATCGAACAGCCATACCCTGTTGCTCCTCTGTTAACAAGGTTCCGCCAACAATCAATAAATAGCCTTGTTTGAAATTCAAGGTGTGAATTTTCAACCTTTTAGGAGAAATAGCTATTAATTTTTCCGCGGTAAGGGGAAAATTGGTGCTCCTTTCGGCTATAAAGGTTTGATGTTTTATGGTTTCTTCTTCATTCAGTTTAATTATCAACAAAGGTTCCCGCTTTTTCCAACTTTTTACTATCGATTTCATTACGGGTGTCTCATCGTGCGGCATACCTGTTGGGATGTGCCGAATACTTCCATCTTCAGGGTTTACGCCATGACTATAGCCTATTCGCGCTTTTTCATCAAAGAGTACATAACCTGTAGTAAGGTTCTCTATTCCGAGTTGGCAGAGTTCGCGGTACAAGACTTCACCAACTCCAAAAAGTTCGTCACTTTTCTGCATCGCCATGCTTCGGGAACGCACCCTTTCCAAAGCGGCTTCAATCTGCGCCTCCCTTGCCTGTGCTTCGGCTTTCTGAAGATCAAGGAATCGGCGATAAATTTGTCCAAAAACATTTGCAAAGCGGAGCATGATATCTTCTTCTTCTTTTTGCAAAGGGTCTATCGATACCACATTCAATGAACCTTCCGAAAAAAAGAAGGCCAACAGGACTTCCTGTTCATTATAGGTTTGAGGCAACGGATAGGTGAGATAGGGCGAAAGCGCTTTATAATAGTTTTTTACTTCCTTGCCTTTTCTGATGCTTGAAAACAAAGGTTTCCTTTCTTTCCAGGATTGTACCATTTCATCAAATATGGGATGAACGCCTTTGGGTACCACCCCCAAAATGGACTTCTCTACCTTGCCATTTATTTCAGATCGTGACCATATTTCAGCTGCTTCCGTTTCATTATCGATTGTGCAGATCCCAATGCGCAGGGCATGAATATCAAGTTTCTTCAATTCTGCCAGCATCACGTCGGATGCGTCTACCAATTCATTGCTCGAATGCATGGCCATGCTCCTTGACCGTACCCGTTCCAATGCAGCTTCTATCTGTGCTTCCCTTGCTTGTGCTTCCGCTTTTTGCAGGTCGAGGAAGCGGGTATAGGTTTGCTCGAATACCTTTGAAATTCTTTTGAGAACAGAAATTGATTGCTCAGGTAGCGGCTCCGGTCCAAGAATTTCAATCATGCCATATTTGTTGAAAGCATCAGAGATGACCATGCGATCTGGTGTTACCATTTCTTTTTTAAACTCAAGAGGCATTCGTTTGAAATCACTATTCTCCAAGCACCATTTCGCATATTCAATTTTAAGGTCTCCCTCAAAATAGAATTCCTGGAAAGGGACGCTGTTTTGCCAGGCAATTAACAAATCTGTAAAGTAAGGATGATTGACATACGGTATTTTGTAACTCTCTGGAAATGCACTATCCGAGAATCCGGTCATCCAGTGCTCAGCAGCTAGGTCTTTATTGTATATAATTATACTGCTTCCGGGCGCGTCTAAGCCCAATATTTGAAGTTGATTAAAAATGGTTCCCACTACCTCACGCAACTCTTCACTATTATGCATGGCCATCATTCTGGCTCGCACACGCTCCAATGCCACTTCTATCTGTGCTTCCCGGGCCAGGGCCTCTGCTTTTTGTAAGTCGAGAAAACGGGTATAGGTTTGTTGGAATACGTTTCCGATGCGCATCAGTATGTGATTCTCTTCCTCAGTATAAGGCACCGCTGAAAAATTCTCGATATACAGGCCCACGTTGTCCAACAACACCGTTGAGCCGGCAAGACCGGGACAGGTAAGGTAAAACTCCTTTGATTCCTCTGGTATTCCGGGAATATAGTTAAAGAGTTCCCGGTAAAACTTGTTTTTTGTTTCGAAGTCAAGCAGGTTTGCAAAGAAATTACTGCCTGTTGCTTTTGCTTCCCTAAAACTATTCCAGTGGGGCGAATCAAAATAGGGAATGCTGATCTGTGGCGTCGGAATATCATGTTCATCGGCCAACCAGATGAGCATATCTTCCCGGTTCTTATAATCCAATATAAAGCCAGTATGCTCGGTAAGGATTTTCAGTTGAACAAATTGATCGTACACCACTTTGATCACTTCTTTCAACTCTTCACTCTTTTGCATGGCCATGGTGCGGCTCCGCACTCGTTCCAAGGCCAATTCGATTTCAGCCTCACGGGCCTGGGCCTCCGATTTTTGTAGGTCGAGAAAACGGGTATAGGTTTGTTCAAAGACTTTTCCAAAGCGTTTGAAAATTTCATGTGCTTCGGGTACAGATTCATACGTAATAAACATCAGGCTTACCTTCTGACCAAATACAAATTGATTGTATTGATGGGAAGGAAGTTCAAATCCAGATTCGAGAATACGGTCAATTTGTCCCTTGTTTGCGAACTGGCTTAAATAATCATAGGCTTTTTGAAGACGTTTTCCTTTCAAATATTGTACATAAAAATTCTCCCCTCTTTTTTTTGCATCGCTCACGTCTGTAAATACTGCAAATTTTGTCGAGTCAACCACATAGGGCTCAATAAAGCCGCCCTCTGGGCTAGCTACATAATCTTCATAAAAATTATTATCGTCGCTCCAAACATTGAAACCGGTTGTCCAGGTTTTAATACCTAATTCATTTACCTGATTAAACAAAATGGCCGCAACATCAGTAAGTTCATCACTTTTTTGCATCGCCATTGTTCTTGCACGTACTCTTTCCAAGGCCAATTCGATTTCGGCTTCCCTTGCTTGGGCTTCGGCTTTTTGCAGGTCCAGGAAACGGGTATAGGTCTGTTCGAAGACTTGGGCAAAGCGTTTAAAAATATCATAAAATTCATTTACGGGTTCGTATGAAATGAACATAAGATACCCTAGTGAAAAAAACGCACAATGGATAATCTGAAAAGTCGGAATTGAAATATTTTCCCGTTTTAAGTTTTCCATAATAATGTCCCTAAAAGTTGGGATCGTAGCCAAATAACCATAGTGGTTTTCCAATTCCTTTCCGGACTGCTCTATTACATAAAGTGATTCGCCCCTTTGTGCCGCTTCATAAATTGGTAGATAAACATCTTTAGAACTGTCGGTCTTAAAAGAAGGCTGAAGGCCTGCAACCGAACCCATCCAAGCTGTCGCAGCATTTTTGTCGGCGTCCCAGATGTTAAAACCACAGGCGAAAGGCGGTAGACCCAATGCTTCGACTTGTTGAAAAAGGAGTAGGGCAGCTTCCTGGAGCTCGTCACTTTGTTGCATCGCCATGGTGCGGCTCCGCACCCTTTCCAAGGCCAATTCGATTTCAGCCTCCCGGGCCTGGGCTTCGGCTTGGGCTACGTCTGCATAGCGGCGATAGGCCAAATCGAATACATTGCGGAATCGCTCGAGCGTTTTAATTTGATCTTGCGCTATTTCTGAAAAGGATGAAATACTTAGGGCACCAAGCCCACTCGAATAGGAGTAATAGAAAACGGCTGAGGCGGCGTTTAATTTTGGATCTGGCACATACCCGATTTCCTCCCGGTATTTTCGCCAGGCATCGATTTCGTCTTCTTTAATGGGTACGGTCGCAAAGGCATCGGATGCTTTTTGCATTTCCAGGGCCCATTTACGTACTGTTTCATTTGACGTATAGGCTATTTCGATTTTCCCGGTAATCCCGTAATCGGAATAATAATAGCTGGTAATGGTCTCTTTAGTGTCGTTATTAATGATCACTTCGGTATTCCGCAGATCCGCAAATCCGAGCGATTTTAATTCGGTAAAAATAATCTCTGAGACGGCCCCTAATTCCTCTGATCTTCGAATTCCCATAGCCACGGCACGTACCCGTTGCAAGGAGGCCTCTATTTGCAACTCCCTGGTCTTTTGTTCCAGTTCAATCGTGCGCCGCTTGATGGCATCGCGCAGTTCCTGGTTTTCCTTGGTGATTTGTTCGGTTCCCAAGGTTTCGCCCTCCTGTGCCTTGGCATCGGGCGTTGAGAAATGCTGATATACGAACTTCCAGCCTTTTTTGTCTTTCCGCAAGGCGGAGGTAAACCGGAACCGGCCATAATAAGCCCACTCGGTACCATTGAGGAAATACGCGTCGAACAGATCGGTGATAAAGACAAGGTCACCCAGTTTTTCGAGGGTTTTGACACTGTTCCTTACTTCCGCTTTACCCGCTAATTGGTCGGCCGTCGCTTTTAGGAAATTCGTGGTGGCTTTTTTGTCCAGAAACTCTTCATTGTCGGTCGAACCTATGAATCGATATTCCTTATCAAGATATGAATCATAGGTTTTGATATCTCCGTTAAGATAGCTTGTAAGCCAGATAGCATATACCTGCAGCACCTCGTTTTCCTCCTCTTTGCTCAACTTCATGGTTAGTTTTTTAGTAAGAGTACCCTGATGGTAAATAGTGTATCATCTACCTCGTTCGTTGCGAAATTCAAGTCGCCGTCATATGCTTTTACTCGATCATAAATTGTCTGAATCACGGATTCGTATGGATGTATGGATTTCACGGATGTCATATTAAAATACAAGTCTTTTAAATGTTAGACTTTTACTTCCAAAGTTTATTAATAGGCCTACTTCAAGCTTATAGGCTTTTAGATAATTCAGTACTTGCGCTAAGTGAACATCTACCAACTCAATTACTGCCTTTAATTCGACCAATACTTTTCCTTCAACAACAAAGTCAGCCCTCCTTTTTCCTATGGGTTGCGTTAATTCCTTATAAAAAATATCCTGCTCAATTTCTCTTGCAAACTCAAGCCCTACTTGCGATAGTTCCCAAGCCAATGCCCTTTGATAAATGACTTCCTGAAATCCGTTCCCAAGAAATTTGTGAACCTCAAAAGAAGCCCCTATTATTTTTTCCGTTATGCCCTTATATTTTAATTCAGCCATACATTATAACCGTGTAATCATCTAATCCAATTAATCAGTGATTCTGACAATTGGCAAGGAAATTATAAACTCACTACCTTCCCCTTCTTTTGTTTTCACTTCGAGTTCCCCGCCATGGCCTTTGGTGACGATGTCATAACTCATGCTTAGACCCAGTCCGGTACCTTCGCCCGTAGGCTTGGTCGTAAAGAAAGGCTGAAAAATTTTGTCCAATACTTTTTTGGGAATCCCGTTGCCGTTGTCCTTGACGGAGATTTCTACTTTGTCGTTCTCTTTCCGGGTGGTAACGGTCACGGTGGGTTCATATCCTTCCGGTTGTTGTTCCTTTTTTTGCTTTACTACATAAAAAGCATTGGTAATCAAATTCAGGATGACCCGTCCAATGTCCTGGGCCATCACATTTACCTTTCCCATCTTCTCATCAAAATGTGTCTCTAAGTTGGCATTGAACATTTTGTCCTTGGCCCTGAGACCGTGGTAGGCCAGGCGCAGGTACTCGTCTGCCAACACATTGAGGTCGGTGGGTTCTTTTTCGCCACTACTGGCCCTGCTGTGCTGTAACATACCTTTTACGATGCCGTCGGCCCGTTTCCCATGGTGGACGATCTTTTCAAGGTTTTGGATCACATCTTCGGCTATGGACTTGACTTCTTCCACATCGCCTTTTTCCATTTCCTCCATCATTTCTTCCAGCAGTTCCTTGCTTACCTCCGAAAAGTTGTTTACGAAGTTTAAGGGATTCTGGATTTCATGGGCGATACCGGCGGTAAGTTCGCCCAGACTGGCCATTTTCTCGGATTGTACCAGTTGGCTTTGGGTGGCTTTTAATTCATGTAGCGTAGTTTCAACACTTTCCTTGGCTTTTTCCAATAAGGCGAAGTCCTCATAGCGGGCATAAGCGACCGAAAAGGCGTTCGCCAGCGCTTGTACCAACTCGATTTGAAAGGAAGAAAGCAC
Organism: Maribacter sp.; assembly: GCA_022865355.1. Taxonomy (GTDB): domain Bacteria; phylum Bacteroidota; class Bacteroidia; order Flavobacteriales; family Flavobacteriaceae; genus JALHST01. Next base: position 16,310 of record JALHST010000276.1, read on the forward strand.
CGCTTCGCTGCCCACATAGAGCATGCCTTGATCAAACGGAATGAAATGAAGATCGAGTGATTCTGGGGGTTCCGAGGTGCCTTGATAGCTAGCTCTATTTTTCAAGAGTCCTTGCTCCATAAGGGATGCTGTCCAAGCAACGAATTCTTCCCGGTTCCAATGTTGGTGGAGCACTTTCTTTTTACGCCAGTAATCTACCGAATCCGAGGTTAGGGTGCTGGCGGTAAAAGGTAGGTTCAACACGCCCAGCGATTCCCCTTTCGGGGAGGAGAGGTAGGCCTTTACAATTTGTGATGCCTCATCAATGATGAACACCCCACAACGAATAAAGGGTACCCCAAGGGTGGTCAATTCATCCCAGACCAGCGGGGTGATGCGATCCAGATCGGCGGTAGACCGCATACTGGCGATCTGCCCTCGTACGCGATCCAACGAAGATTGTTTTATGGCTTCCTGTGCCCTGGCTTCGGCTTGTTTGATGTCATTGAAACGGGTATACGATTGGTCGAAGACTTTTCCAAAGCGCTCCAGAATGGTAAACTTATCCTCTGGCAAGGGTTCGAGACATGAAATGAACAATACACCAAAGTCGTTGAAGGTATTGTACAAATAAAGTTTTTCCGGTTTTACCATGGCGGCCTTTACGATGTCTGGCAATCTCCCCACTTCGGTCTTATTGAACAGAATGTCGGTCCAGTTTTCTTTGTACTCCCCTTCAAGGATATAAAGGTATTTGGTTCTTCTTTCTTCCCAAGCTTTCCAATACGCGTTGTATACTGGATCGTCTTGATCAGCGATGAAGTAACTCACCGAACCGCTTTCCGCTTCCGGATTGGCGGCCCACCAGCGCACGGAGCGATCTTCAGCATTGTACGTCCAGATGACCGCGCGTTCCATTTCCAGTTCCAGGGAGGTCAATTCTTCATATACTTTGGCAAGTATTAGA
>JALHST010000277.1 GCA_022865355.1 Maribacter sp.
GTATGGCACGACAAAGCATTTCATTCACACGTCCAAATGATGAATGGTTAAAGACGCAAGTAGACAACCAGGAATATTCGAGTAAAAGTGAACTTGTCAATGACTTAATAAGACAAGCAAGAAATCAGCAAATCGAGATTGATTGGATTAAAGCTAAATTGGAGAAAGCTGAAAATAGTGGATTTACCGCTGATTCCAAGGAGCAAATTTTAGCACAATCCAAGTCATTGCCCAATGACTAAATACAAACTAAGTAACGAAGCAAAAGACGACTTGATACGTATTCATCGCTACGGAGTCAAAAAATTTGGAATGACACAAGCTGACAAATATTTTGATTCCTTTTTTCAATATTTTAACATTATTGCCGAAAGTCCTTATTCATTCGAATCAGTAGAGTTCATAAAAGAAGGATATAGACGCTGTGTATGTGGCTCTGACAGTATTTACTACAAAGTAAACAATAACCTAGTTGAAATAATGGCAATTGTTGGAAAGCAGGATTTAAAAAATATCCTGTAAATTATAGTGCAAAAATACTGTTGCCAACAATGCCTATAATTCAGTGCTGCTCTCGATTTTAAATAAATTCCCTACTTTTAACTGGCTTGATCCCGGACCGGAAAATCCCAACGGATTTACCGCACCGAAATCATAGGTACTGTGTCAAAAAACAAGTTTTTTCTTTAAAATTTAGGAAACAAGTTGAGCAATCAAATTGTTATCCCGCGCAGCAAGGGCTTTATGCTTTTGCTGCTTTTTCTTTTCAAAACCGGCATCATAATTCTCTTCATTTTCCCATAAAGTGAACATTAGTATCAATAGTTTTCTTTGAACAGCTACCAAGGCTACTAAGGGTTTTGCTTTTTTTGGCTTGAGCCTTGTGTAAAATTGTTTCAAAGTGGGGTTACAACGAACACAGGTCATCGAAGGCATGTGTAGGGCGGCCCTGATATGACTGTTCCCCTTTTTGCTGATCCTTGTTTTTCCCTTGAAATTCCCGGATTCCCTTAACACAACATCATAACCTGCATAACTGGTCAATTGTTTCCCATTGGATATAGATTCAAACCCTAGGGTCTCACCCACCACCGTAGCGGCCGATATGAAGGAAATACCAGGTATGCTCATCATAAAACCGATCTTGCTTTCCAGCACTTCATTCTTGGATATCAGTTCTCTCATCTCAGCTTCTATGGTTTCTATCTGGACATTTAGAAGTTTCAACCTGTCCCTGTGTCTTTTCAAGGCCTTATTATTGCTATGGACCCCTGAATCGATAGCACCTTGACGATTGCTCTCGGTAGTCCTGTCCTTCAACAAGGAACTGCGCTCCCTGCTCAATGCCTTCAGTTCACGTAGTTCATCACTGGGGGGATGCCAGGGACGAAGGGATCTCTCCAGACCGAGCATGCTTAGCATTCGACTATCAAGGGCATCGGTCTTGGAACGTTGGTCCAGACTTTGGGCATAGCGCTTTACACGACCCGATTGCATCACACAGACGGTATAACCCCTGCCTACAAATAATGCGCAATACCTTGATGATAGACTCCCGTAGCTTCCATTACCACCAGCAGATCGACACTGCCGTCAACTGATTTCCTCAACCATTTTAAAAGCTCCCTGTAACCCGATACATCATTGGGTACATCTGGACGGGAACTGAATTCCTTGACCAGTTTATCCGTTAGAAAACCAAGCGACAAGGATAAATTCGATTTGGAGACATCGATACCCAAACATTGTTTTAATCTATTTACCATAACCATGTTTTATAAGCTATAATTCTCTTTGGCATCCTTGCTCGCACTTGATTCGATCTCTTTATAATTGGATCTAGGTACTGTCCGGATTCTAAGAAAACTATAGAAGGGCGGGATTTCTATGAAACGATATCACTTAGGTGTATCTAGCCGAGACCTCTCTGTCCCTTCTATTTTAGCTCTAGTTAATAATTAGGAAACTACTATATTTATGAATAATAACTAATACATCGTAAACATACGAGCCGAACCGTTGGCGATAATTATGACCCGTCCTAAAATATGTATACAAAAAATCAAATGTATATGTATAAAAACGATGGATATGTGAGACGTTATAGCGAGAGGTTTAAACTCAAGGTACTGGCTGAACTTGCCAAAGGGAACCACTCCAAAAGACAAATTGCCTTAACTTACGGGGTACAATCCAGTACCATCAACGAATGGATCAGGAAGTATGACCGTAAAGATCTAATGAACATCCGTGTAACCGTGCAAACAGATGATGAAATAAGCCGTATCAAAGCACTTCAGAAAGAACTGAAACAACTCAAGGACCTCCTTATCAAAAAGGACCTGGAAAAACTTGTTATGGAAAGCTATCTTGAAGTCGCCGCAGAGAACCTGGGGTACAAAGATGTAGAGGAACTAAAAAAAAACTTAAACATCGAGCCCTGATGAAAATGGCACCGAAGAACAGAAAGGACAGGCAGTTCAATATCGGGACTATCTGTGATGCCTTCTCCTTAAAAAGGGATGCCTATTACAAGTTCCATAAACGTTATCTAGCCAAAAGAGAGGTAGAACAGGCGGTTGTCGGACTTGTACGCCAAAGCAGAAGGACACTGCCAAGGGAAGGCACCAGAAAACTGATGAAGTCACTCCAAAACGACTTTCATGAGCAACACCTGAAAATAGGTAGGGACAGGCTATTCCGTATCCTGAGAGAAAACGGGTTACTTGTAAAAAGAAAGAAGTATTCGTCCAGGACTACCAATTCGTATCACCGGTTCCATAAATACAATAACATCATAAAAGACCTGAAGATCGATAGGCCCGATTAGGTATGGGTCTCGGACATCACCTATATCAGGACCATAAGCGGATTCTGTTATCTGGCACTCATAACCGATATGTACTCACGCAAGATTGTTGGATATGACCTGGGCGACAGCCTAGAACTCAATGGATGCCTCAGGGCGCTCCAAAAGGCGATTTACCAGGCGAAGGCCACCAAAGGACTGATACACCATTCCGACAGGGGAATTCAGTATTGTAGCAACCAATACACACAGATCCTTAAAAGAAAGAAGATGCAGATCAGTATGACCGAGGAAAACCATTGCTACGAAAATGCCATGGCCGAAAGGGTGAACGGGATCTTAAAGGACGAATTTTATCTAGCCCAGACCTTTGCCAACGTGGCACACGCCAAAAAGGCGACCAAAAATGCAATCAAATTGTACAACTCTAAAAGATTGCATTTATCTTTAGATTACAGAACACCTAATTACGTGCACCAAAATGCCGCATAAAACCAATTATTAATCTGTAGCCGTATTTTAGGACGTGACATTCGCAAAATTTGACTATTGTACCAATTTTTGGTATATTTAATCTAAATTTTATTGTGATGAGCAAAAACACTTCAATATCACTCGGGAATTATTTCGACCAATTTGTCCATAATCGAATTTCAGAAGGTAGGTTTAAAAACGTAAGCGAAGTCATTCGTGCAGGACTTAGGCTTTTGGAAGAAGAAGAAAATAAGGTCAAAGTACTTCGAACTGCTATTCAAGAAGGAATTGATAGCGGTATTGCCCACGATTTCGACCCAAAAAAACATCTGGAATCTTTAAAAGCAAAAAAGAGGTCGAATGGCTAAATACCATTTGACCAACAAGGCAGTTGAGGATTTAGCTGATATATGGGAGTATACCTTTGACAAATGGTCGGAAAGTCAAGCGGACAATTATTATAAAATGTTGATTGCAAACTGTAAGAGCGTTGCCGACAATCCGAGTTTGGGAAAAAACTATACTGGGATTACTGAAAAACTATTCGGACTAAGGACGAACAGACATATAATATTTTATAGGAAAATAGCGGAGAATCAAATTGAGGTGACCAGGATTTTGCACGAGCGCATGGATTTGGAAAATAGAATACTGGAATAAAAACTACACCCGACACTCGCTATAATTCATCACGCCGAGGCGTGACGACCTACCTGCCATGCCAAGTACAGGTAAACCGGCAGACAGGCTCAACTACTCACAGCCGAGACCTTTAGCGGCTATGGAAGTCGAACTGACTGGTTAAATAAGAAATTAAATAAAAATGAAAGCTTTTACGAAATCAAAATATGGAGGGCCAGAAATACTTCAACTGGAAGAGGTAGAAAAGCCTATTTTGAAAGATGATCACATTTTAGTCAAAGTTGTAGCGAATTCAGCCAATCCTGCTGACTTGCATATTCTCAGGGGCAAACCTTTTTTTGCGCGATTCGCCTTCGGATTATTCAAACCTAAATATAAAATTCTTGGTGCTGATTTTGCAGGAGTAGTAGAAGAAATAGGAAATAATGTATCGCACATCAAGGTTGGAGATCGGGTATTTGGTGATACGCTTAATGGAGGCGCTTTTGCTGAATATACTTGTGTGCCTGAAAAGGTTTGCGCCATTATGCCAAAGGAAATGGATTTTCCAGAAATGGCTAGCGTACCCATAGCCGGAGTGACAGCTTTGCAAGCGCTCATTACACATGGTCAACTTAAAGTAGGAGATTCTGTTTTTATCAACGGTGCCTCGGGAGGTGTCGGTCATTTTGCAGTTCAAATTGCAAAGGCCTATGGTGCTGCAGTAACTGCAGTTTGTTCTAGTAAAAATGTTGATTTTGTTAAGACATTAGGTGCTGAGAGGGTCATCGCCTATGACAGAGAAAGTATTCATCAACACGATGGAAAATATGACCTGGTTATTGATACACATGGAAACCTTTCCCATAAAGATTTCAAACGCTTGGGACTGCGAGGGGTTATGGTAGGTTTCACGACAATGGGGCATATGTTTTCGGTACTTATACAAAAGGCTTTTAGCAAATTCCCTTTGATTCAATTTACAGCGGAGGCCAACACAAAGGATTTTGAAACATTAGCAACTTTAATTCACAATAGGAAAATTAAAGTTCATATCGACAGGACGTATCCATATTATAAAATTCCAGAAGCCCTAGATTATATCGAAACCATGCGCACTATAGGAAAAGTGGCAATGGTTTGGGAAAACATGGCCGCTGCGGAAGACATTAATGAAAAAGGCACAAAGTGCTAACAAAGTATATAAGCCCTTTGAACGGCTCAAATACAGAATTGTTGTAGGTCATAATAAAAGTATCTATAAAAAGGAAATGAGCTTTGACAAAAAAATTGAATGGAAGATTGAAAGAAGGAGTACATTTAATTCTGTGAATGGAAAAGCTGGAATGAAATAAAAAGCCAGTTAATTAAAAAATGGAAAATAATCGAACAAAATGAGTTAAACTGAAGTGGAAGAACCATCACATAACTACCAGAAATTACATTGGATAAAAAGTTTCATAGCTCTGGTATTTGGTGTGATAATCTGGCATCTCCCCATACCTTGGGACTTGTCAACGGCTTCTTGGCATTTATTTGCCATTTTTATAACAGCCATAATAGCAGTTTTAATTGATGCCCTGTCTATTTTTACTGCATCTGTTCTCGCGTTGGTAGCAGTAGTCATGTTTAGGGTTCTTACTCCGGAAAAAGCATTTTCAGGATTCTCTGAGAGCTTTATACTGCTTATTCTGGCAGCTTTTTTAGTCGCAAAGGGAGTTATTAAGTCAGGATTGGGAAGGCGAATCGCCTTTTTACTAATTCGCCGATTTGGGAAATCAACCTTAAATTTGGGGTATTGTATTGTTGCTACGGATACCCTCCTAGGACCTGCCATTCCAAGTAATACTGCACGATCAGGAATTCTCTATCCCATTACCCATGCATTAGCTTTGGACACCGGATCTTTACCTACCCCAGAAAGCAGAAAAAAAACTGGAAGTTATCTTATGATGACCGCCATCTCAGGACACGCGATAAGCTCGGCACTTTGGTTTACTGGAATGGCCGCTAACCCAGTGGGCGCCGGAATTGCCGCTCGATTTGGAGTAAACATGAATTTTGGGAATTGGGTCTTTGTGGCTTCGGTACCCTGTATCGTTGCGCTCATCGTAATACCCTTCGTGTTGTATAAACTCTTTCCGCCAGAAATTAAATATACACCGGAAGCACCCGAAATGGCTAAAAATGCGCTTCACGAAATGGGCCCCATGAGTAAGCAAGAATGGATTATGGGCATTACATTTTTTGGAATGATCCTCCTTTGGGCTTTTTCCCCGGTTTTGAATATAAACTTAGCTATTGTTGCCTTTCTTGGATTATCGATACTGATGTTGGCTAATGTGTACACACTTGATGATATTCGACAAGGTGCTGGCGATGCACTCGAAACATATGTATGGTTTGCTATTTTATATATGATGAGCACTGCACTGAATGACTTGGGTTTTATGAAAACGCTAGGTGCTCAAATAGCTACCCAGATCAGTGACTTTAATTGGGTTACGGTATATATCCTCTTGACTGTATTATATGTCATAATTCACTATCTTTTTGTCAGTCAAACAGCACATTTGCTGGCGTTATATGCTGTTTTTTTACAAGTGGCCGTAAATGCTCAGGTACCGGCTGCACTCATGGCATTTATGCTATCTTTTGCCACCAATTATTTTTCTGTAATGACTCCCCAAGCTTCCAGTTCAAATATTTTATTTGCCGGAAGTGGCTTTTTACCATCGGAAGACATCTATAAACAAGGCGCAATCATCACGGTTTTGAATACGGTAATCTTCCTTCTTGCAACACCTTGGATTATTTGGTCATCATCGTTATAAGGAAATAATGAATAATAGATACCTAAAATTTGAAAAACTAGAGAGGGAAAATTCCTGGTTGCAATATGGTTTAGCAAAAGGAAGGTACGTGAAAAAAACGCCCTACAACAATATATATGAGTAATGCTCCCTATCGGTCGTACTACTCCTAGCCGGGACCGTTACGCTTCATTGCTACTTCGCTAGCCTACTTGTGCCTCCGCTAAAGCTTCGGTGACACGCGGACGCCGAAGTAGCTCGGCTACGAAAGCTGAAAAGCTGTGTAGCAGGCAATATGACCAATCAATAATCCTATGATAAAATTCTTTAGAAAAATCAGACAGAATTTACTTACAGAAGGTAAAACTTCAAAGTATCTCACCTATGCTATTGGTGAAA
>JALHST010000278.1 GCA_022865355.1 Maribacter sp.
CCTAGACTTTTTGATGAAACAGCGATTTTTGCTTTTATTTTCTTTTTTGGCATTTGCATTTCAGTCGATTGCCCAAGAAGGAATACCTGTATACTTCGATTATTTAGCGGATAATTATTATTTGGTATACCCGTCGATGGCCGGGATTGGTGAAGGTGGTAAAATTAGGGGAACGATACGTAAACAGTGGTTTGCCGTCAAGGAAGCACCGAATCTACAGACCTTGAATGCGCATTTTAGGGTGGGAGAAAGCAATAGTGGGGTAGGGGCCATTTTTTTTAATGACGCCAATGGGTATCATTCACAGACCGGTTTAAAACTTACCTATGCCCATCATCTAAAATTGGGCGGGGACATTCGCTATCTTAACCAACTTTCATTTGGCCTCAGTGGCGGAATTTTACAAAGCAGCTTGGACGAGACCGAATTTAGATCCGTTATTCCCGATCCCATCATCACCGGCGCAAAGAATAGTGTAGGGTATTTTAATGTTGATTTTGGGATGTCGTATAGTCTGATGGAATTTTATGCCCATTTTGCCCTTCTGAATGCCTTGGGCAGCGGGCGGGATCTATACTCTGCCGTAGAGTTTGATAATTTGCGAAGATACTTAATATCGGCAGGTTATGTATTCGGAAGAAATGAATGGCAGTATGAACCCTCGTTCTTGCTGCAGTTGACCGAATTTACCAAGGAAAAAACCTTGGATATCAATGGGAAGGTCTATAAGGATGTCGATTTTGGTAGAATTTGGGGCGGTATTTCGTATCGAAGAAGCTTCGATGGGGCGCAATTTCAATCGAATGGCACCTTGAGTGACCAGAGCCTGCAATTGATTACCCCGATCATTGGTGCCAATTTCAAAAATTTTATGGTCTCCTATAACTATTCCTATCAAATGGGCGATATCCGTTTTGACAATGGGGGTTTTCACCAAATTACGGTGGGATACGATTTCGGTCAATCTGAAAGACGCTACGACTGTTATTGCCCAGCGGCCCAGTAAGGGTCACCCATAATCCTACCCTCGGAGGAAAAATATAAAACTCCGCTCTTTTTTTGGGGAGCGGAGTTTGGACAAGGGCCTATTCCCAAGTATAATTTTTCCTAGCGGCCTGTTTTTGAATCGCTTCCAACATCGCATTTTCCAACGCGCCTTTTGAATTTTCCTGTTGATGCCGTGCTACATAGGCTTCGCGTTTTTCGTTCAGGTCCTGAATTTCTTTTTGGATCTTGCTGCGTTCCGATTTTTTGTCTTCGATATACGTTTGAATTTCAGGTAGCGATTTTCCTTTTAGTTCATTGGGCAAGGCATCCTTATTAATTTTAGCGAGGTCGAAATCCTCTTTTTCGGAGGCATCTACCAAGTCCCATTCTGCGTTTTTGTACATCCGGGAGCTTTTACTGACCGCCCGCTTTACCACAACCACTTCTTCCATGGCCGCCGCATTCGTATCCTGTTCGGCCTGCAAGGCCTTTTTTGAGGCTCCAAGGCTCCCAAAGGAAATATAGGTGCCATTCAGTTTCGCATTCAGTTGAATGATTACATCGTCATACGGGGTCGTTACATACACCACAGCCTGATTGTGGTCGATCGCCATATATTCACCGCCGGTCAAGATCGCTCCATTTTTCCAATCGGTATTGACACCTTCCTGATAGTTTCCACAAAAAATAGTATTCACGATGATATCTTTCTCCTTGGCATCGATGACCGCATCCTTGTAATTGAGTTTTCCTTGTGTAAAGGGTTCATTGCCGGCTATAAAGATCATTTTAAGTTGGTCCTGATTTTTGCCCCAATCCAATTGTTTTAAGGAAGTAGATATGACCTCCCCGCAGTATTCTTCCCCCCCGTTCGTGCTCAGGGAGAATAGTTTTTCGGATATTTCATCGAGGTCACTGCTAAAATTCAATACTTGTTGTATGTACCCTTCCCTAGGCGAAAGATTGTCATTGCCATACTGATAAAGTGCTATTTCTAACTTGGGTCGGGCGTCGTTGCCGCATTTGGCATGGGTAAATTTATTGACGATATCCCACAATTGTGCCTTGGCTTGATTGATCAGTCCGTCCATGCTGTTACTGGTGTCAAGCAGTAAAGCGATTTTTACGGTATTGTTCGAGGGTTTTTCTTTTCCATCTGCCGTGAATGCTTGGGCTACAAGGGGTTGGTTCTTGCTGGACGTTATCTCGCAGCCAAAGGCCGTGGTAAGGGATAAGGCCATGAAGCCGATTCCGAAAATGTGGTGTATTTTTTTCATTATGATCTGTTTTTTAGATTATTATAGATTACAGCGTAAAATTGTTTGAAAAGAACCTTAAAAAAAACCGATAATGAGCGAATGAGCACTTTGATCGAGCCAACGGGATCGCCCATTGCGTAAAACCTTAAAAAGACCATTTTAAAGGACCTTATTGCCGATTTTGCGATTTTTTAATACCATAAAGATCCCCTAAGTTTACAGTATTGAATTCTAGGAATGCGCGGAACTGGATACATTTTTATAGTGCTTTTACTGGCATGTTTTACCCTATTTTCACAGCAACGTGAAACCCGGGCCAAGGTGCAGATCAAAGGCACCGTCAAGACCATGGAGACTCGGTCCCCGATGGCCGGTGTAACCGTCTCGACCGATAACGGGGCATTTACCAAGACCAATGCGTTGGGAGAATTTAAGATTACCGCCAATATCGGCGACCAGTTAACTTTCCAGAGTCCGGAATTCGAAACGGTGCGCCATCTTATTAAAAATGATGAAGACGTCGATGTGTTGGTGCAAGGATATCCAAGTACCCAAGGCAAGGGAACCAGGAGTGCCGTAGCAACCAATGAAGTTTCCCTACACAAGACCTATTTAGATTCCGCGGCCTTCTATAAGCGCAGCAACATTGAAAAAAGCATTGATTTTATTACCCAATCGATATCTCAGCTCGGCAATCGTGCCGACAAAAAACAATTGGCCGAATCCTTGACGGCCTTGGGGGAAGTATACCAGTACCACAAACAGTATGACCTGGCCATCACGAACTATCTGGATGCCCTGGAAGCCCATAAAACAACGCGCACTGCGCTTTTACTAGGGGAAGTTTACCTCCTCAATAGAGCATATCAAAACGCCGAGGAAACCCTTTTGCCCCTCCTCGAAATTAAAAATATGGTTCCCTATCAAAGGGTGGAGCTCTTTGAATTCCTGGGGGATGTATATGCGGGATCCAACCAGGTCGATAAGGCCATCGCCTATTATGAGCAAGGCTTGAAAATCGCAAAGAAAAACCAGATTACCCCAAAAATGGCCGATTTGAATTCAAAGATCGGGGATGTGTATGCAAAAGGAGATCGCTTGCAGGAGGCCGAGGCATATTATGGGAATTCCCTTGAATTGGCCAACAGCCAGACCCCGCAAAGAGCCCTGCAGGAAAAGGAGAAAGTCGCTGATTTTTATAATCAAAAAAATGCTTTTGGGGAGGAAATCAAACTGCGCAAAAAGAGCTTGGATGAATTAAAAAACCTGCCCAAATCAGCGCCTGAAAATGTGAACGCATCCCTTGATACCGATACCATCACCTCACAGCGCATCAACTATAAAATCGCCAACGCCTTTATCGCCCAGGACAAGTATGATCAAGCGATACCCTATTTGCAGCGGAGTATCAAGGAGGCCGACACCGAAGACGACCTGCTTGTTCAAAAAGATGCTACCCGAAAATTATCGGAAGTCTATAAATACAAAGGCGATTATTCAAAAGCCCTTGAAACGTATCAGCAGTATGTGGCGGTGGTCGACACGCTATACGTGCGCAAGGAACAGGAGATTTCGAGGGCAGCGCGGTTCAATCGCGAAATTGCGGCAAAACAGAGCCGTATTTCGGGCTTGGAACAGGAACGGGAACTCTCACAAAGCAAATATGATCTGGCACTTGCAGAGCAAAAACTGGTTCAGGAAAACAATCGAAGGCAAAAATGGCTCATTTATTCATTGCTTTTTGGCATGATATTATTGGGTGTGGCCGCGTTTTTTTTCTATCGCAGCAACCAACAGCAAAAATTGGCGAACAATTTGTTGGCCCTAAAATCACTGCGATCGCAAATGAATCCGCATTTTATCTTCAATGCCTTGAATTCGGTCAACAATTATATTGCCAAGAATGATGAGCGTAGTGCCAACCGCTATTTAAGTGAATTCTCAACATTGATGCGGGCCGTATTGGAAAATTCGGAAGAAGATTTTATCCCACTGTCAAAAGAATTGGAATTATTGGAGCTATACACCAAATTAGAGCATTCGCGCTTTGCCGAAAAGTTCGATTACAAGATCAAAATAGACGAAAACATTGCTATTGAGGCCTTTCAAATTCCTCCTATGCTGTTGCAGCCGTACATTGAAAATGCGATTTGGCATGGTTTGCGCTATAAGGAGCACAAAGGGTTTTTAGAGGTCAATGTAAATAAGCTGAGCGATGATTCGATTGAAATCATTATCATGGACAACGGCATCGGTAGAAAAAAATCGGCCGAGTACAAGACAGAACATCAGAAGAAACAGAAATCAAAGGCCATGGGGAATATCAAAAAACGCATAGCCATCTTGAACCAAATGTATAAGAACCAGGTCGAGGTGTCAATTTCAGATCTGGCGGCAGACGGTTCGGGGACCCAGGTACGATTTACCTTAAAGAAGCACACATGACACTTACTGCCATCATTATCGAGGACGAAGCGACCAGCAGGGAGATACTGCGGGAGTATTTGGCAAAATATTGTCCCCAGGTAAAGGTGGTCGGGGAAGCCGCCACCATCAAAGCGGGTTTGCAACTCATTGAAACGCACGCCCTAGACCTTGTTTTTTTGGATGTCGAGATGCCCTTTGGAAACGCTTTTGATCTCTTGGAGCAAGTACCCGATCGAACCTTCGAAACCGTCTTCGTAACGGCCTATGACCACTATGCCCTGGACGCCCTCAATAATCATGCGGCCTATTATTTGATGAAGCCCATTAGCATTGATGAATTGCAAAAGGCGGTCAACTATGTCTTGGAGATCAAAGAAAAGGAGAACGCCTTGGAGAATACGATGCTGCGGCCTAAAATAAAAAATGTTGAAGGCAAAATTACCTTACCACAACAAGATGGGTTTCAAGTATTGAACGTTACCGAAATTCTCTATTGTAAGGCAGATGACAACTATACCGAGATCTACTTGGCCAATAAAAAGATTTTAGTGAGCAAGACCTTAAAATATTTCGAGGAAGCCTTGGCCGATTTTCCGTTTGCAAGGATCCATAAGTCGTATTTGGTCAACGTCAACGAAATCGTAAAATATAAAAAAGGAAAAGGAGGCAGTGTGGTAGTCTCCAATGGCAAGGAATTGATGGTCTCGGCCTCTAAGAAAAAGGATTTGTTGTCGTATTTTTGAAGTTACCGAGAATCAAAATGTTGTTTATTGACCATAAACCAGTAGCCAGCCCACCTTCGCTAAAGCTACGGCGGGTAAATCAGTGGGCAGTGGGCAGTAGACAGTAACTGATGAAGAAGAAAGAAGAAAGAAGAAAGAAGAAAGAATAAAGAAGAAAGAATGAAGAAGAAAGAATAAAGAAGAAAGAATAAAGAAGAAAGAAGAAAGAATATTTAGTAACCTAGTAACCAGTAACCAGTAACCAGTAACCAGTAACCAGTAACCAGTTGGCAGTAACCAGCAGCCATAAACCACAAACCACAAACCATCCACCATGCTCATAAAAACAATAAACGGGAAAACGCCTCAAATGGGCAAGGACTGCTTTATCGCGGAAAATGCTACCCTTGTTGGCGATGTCATCATGGGCGATGCCTGCAGTATTTGGTTCAATGCCGTAATCAGGGGCGATGTGCATTACATCCGCATGGGGAACAAAGTGAACGTACAGGACGGGGCCGTGATCCATTGTACCTATAAAAAATCCCCCACGAACATCGGGAACAACGTCTCCATTGGCCATAACGCGATTGTACATGGCTGCACTATAAAAGACCATGTGCTTATCGGGATGGGCAGCATTATTATGGACGACTGTGTCGTGGAAAGCAACAGTATCATCGCGGCCGGGGCCGTGGTCACCAAAGGTACCCTCGTGCCCTCGGGAACGGTATTTGCCGGGATGCCCGCCAAAAAGATCCAAGATATACGGCCTGAGCTCAGCGCCGGGGAAATTGACAGGATCGCCGATGCCTATGTCATGTATGCCAGTTGGTTTAAGTGAACAGTGAGCAGTGGGCAGTGAGAAGTAAGCAGTAGGCAGTGAGCAGTTGGCATTGAGCAGTA
>JALHST010000279.1 GCA_022865355.1 Maribacter sp.
CAAAGGGTCCCGATCCGTTCAAAAACACCCGAAATTCGTTAAAGGGAAATCCTTCGGATGAAGTGCAAAAATCAATCGACGAACGTCGCGCGCCCCAAAAACACCTTACCGAAAAAAGAGGTATTTCGGCGATGGTTCTGGACGGTATTTTTTTAACTCCGGGACGAATACCCCATTTTTGAACTATTTTTAATCAGAAATGCCAGCGCGCCAGTCAAATGAACTTTTTGACCCTAGTTGTGTAAGTATTCTTACCTTTTGGGTACTAATTTGAAAAAAACCATGAAAGCATATAGCAACCTATTTACAGTCTTGATCATGCTGGGATCGATTAGCTGCCAATCGAATAACAAAAAAACGGTACGACAGGAAGCAGCGGAAGCCCAAAATGAAATGCTACCCGAAGTACCCCAGGATTTAAGCAGTTATAAAAAGGCCTATTTTGCCAGCGGCTGTTTTTGGTGTGTTGAAGCCATTTTTGAAAGCGTTAAAGGCGTTAAGGAGGCCATTTCGGGCTATGCGGGAGGATCTACTGAAAATCCTACGTATGAGGAGGTGGGTACAGGTACTACGGGACATGCCGAGGCTGTTGAAGTGTATTATGATCCCAAGGAAGTCAGTTTTACCGAGTTGGTACAAGTCTTTTTTGGGTCACAAGACCCGACCACCTTGAACCGACAAGGGCCCGACCGTGGCACGCCATACCGCTCGATTGCCTTTTATCAAAATGAAGAAGAAGAAAAAATCATCACGTCTTATATTGCCGCCTTGGAGGAAAAACACGTGTATGAACGGCCGATCGTAACCGAAGTAATTAAATTCAGTAAATTCTATGAGGCGGAGGCGTATCATCAAGGATATGAAAAGAAGCATCCTGATAATCCGTATGTACAAGGTGTTTCGATTCCGCGCCTAAATCGATTTAAGAAAAACTTTCCCACGTACCTAAAAAAAGAGGCACACTAATCCGAATTCTGAAATTCTCCGAAATAAAAAAAGCGAGCCCATATGGGCTCGCTTTTTTTAAATGTCAATAAATTAGGGTATCTTAATCCTGCCAATACCTAATTCGTAGGCCATGTCAATATATGCCTATGGCAATGTCGACAATCGAATCAAATTCAAAAATGAATACAAGACGAAATTTTATAAAAAATACGACCTCTGGCCTTCTTTCCGCTACCGCGCTTGGCATTCCGGGGATTGCCTCCGCTAAACTGGAAATAGGGCGGTCGCATATGGCGGAAACTAAAATTAATCTCGGCTTGGCGTCCTATTCCTTGCGTACGTTTTCGCTTGAAACCGCACTTGACATGAGCGTTCGAGTTGGTTTAAAACATATTGCGCTTAAAAGCATGCACCTGCCCTTGGATTCGGATTTGGAAACCCTTCGGAATGCCACTACACTTTGTAGGCAAAAAGGAATTGATCTATACGGTGGCGGCGTTATTTATATGAAGATCAAGGAGGAAGTAGATCAAGCTTTTAATTATGCCAAGGGTGCCCAAATGAAAATCATCATTGGTGTGCCAAGTCTTGAGTTGTTAGACTATGTCGAAGAAAAAGTGAAGGCCTATGATATTAAATTGGCGATTCACAATCATGGCCCAGGAGATGAAATCTACCCAAGTCCGGAACATGTCTTTAAAAATATTAAGGACAGGGACCCACGGATGGGCCTCTGCATTGACATTGGCCACACCGTGCGCATGGGTCGAAATCCCGCACAAGACCTCAAAACCTACTTCGATCGGGTCTTTGATGTTCATTTAAAGGATGTGAACGTCGCCGCTGCAGAAGGAGAAGGCTGTATCATGGGCCGCGGCGTCATCGATCTACCTAGCTTTGTACAATCGGCCGTTCAGCTTGGATACCAAGGTGTATTGGCCATTGAATATGAGGCGGAGGAAAATGATCCACTGGCGGGATTGGCAGAATCGGCAGGATATGCAAAAGGAATACTATCAACTATATAAGCATCAAATTATGGGTTCAAACAGAAGGGATTTTATCAAAAAAGCATCTGCCACAACGGCGGCACTATCATTAGGTGGTTTGGTGTTCCCTAGAATGGGATATGGCAATTTTCTTGGTGCGAACGACCATATAAATTGCGCGATTATTGGTGTAAATAGTCGGGGCAAGGCCCACGCAAAGGCCATCCATGCAAATGAGAATGCCACGGTGCTGTACACTTGTGATGTTGATGATATCATTATCAAAGAACACAATGCGTGGTGCCAAGAAAATATCGGGTATATCCCAAAAGTGGAAAAAGATTTTCGAAAAATGTTGGAGGATAAGGAGGTGGATGCCGTTTTTATTGCCACCCCTGAACACTGGCATGCCCCAATGGCCATAATGGCACTTCAGGCAGGAAAACATGTATATGTAGAAAAGCCTTGCGCCCATAACCCCCATGAGGTCGAACTCTTGGTGGCCGCCCAAAAGAAATATGGTAAAAAAGTGCAAATGGGCAACCAACAACGTTCGGCAGAAACCTCTATTATGGCCATTGATGACATTCGCAATGGCATTATTGGCAATGTTTATAAGGGAGAAGCCTATTATTCGAACAATCGGGGTTCGATAGGCATCGGAAAGGTAATCGATGTGCCTGGCTCGTTGGATTGGGAATTGTGGCAAGGTCCTGCCCCGAGAAAAGACTACAAAGACAACATACACCCCTATAATTGGCATTGGTTCCGCAATTGGGGCACCGGAGAGATACATAACAATGGTACCCATGAGATCGATATTTGCAGATGGGCCCTGGGTGTAAATCTTCCGGAAACGGTAACGTCGGTCGGTGGGAAATATACATTTGATGATGACTGGGAATATCCTGACAACCAACAAGTAGCTTTTACCTTTGCCAACGACAAATTCATTACCTGGACCGGCCATAGCCGGGGTGTTTTGGAGCCAGCCCGTCCGGGCAGGGGCATCACCATCTATGGTAGTAAAGGGGCCATACAACTCGACCGCAATTTCTATAAGCTTTTTGATCTTGGCGGAAATCTCCTCAAATCGGAAATGGAAGCCTCGGCAAGCGCAACGACCAATACAAGGGGCGAAGGACAATTGGATGTGAATCATGTCGGCAATTTCTTCGATGCCATCCGAAAAGATACGAGTCTTCAAGCCGATATCAACGATGCGAGCATCTCAACCATGCTCTGCCATCTGGGTACTATGGCTCAGGATACAGGAGACATGTTGAAAATTGACACGACCACCGGGAAAGTGCTGAACAATGAAAAAGCCATGAAAAGCTGGAGCCGGACCTATCAGCCGGGCTGGGAGCCCGCAGTCTGATTAAAATGTCGCTACGAAATTTACGTGAACGAAACATTCGATATTTCGGCCCGACCGCCGAATGCAAACCCGACAATTTCATATTGCTAGATTTCTTTATAGGTCACCAACCTTATTCCTAAAAAGAATACCGGCTATTCATGTGGAGGCCTCGATCGAATGATGGATCTTGGCCAACCCCCTAAAATTCCTCGTAATTCAGGTAAAATACCCTACTTTTTGAATCCGATTATCCTTCCAATGTAAGAATTTACTATATTTAAGATACAAACCCCAAATTTGTACGTTATGAAAACTATTTTTGCGGCACTGGTCGCAATGCTACTGCTATCCTGCAATGAGGTCAAAAAAAAAGTGGACCATCAAATCATTGAAGTTCAAAAGACCATAAAACCTCCTACTTTGGATGGAATAGCCTCCGAAAATTCCTGGAAGATGGCAAAATGGCATCCCCTAGACCAAATCTGGGAAGGGAAAGCCTATGATCCTTCCGATTTTAACGGGAGATACAAACTACTCTGGGATAATGAAGCCCTATATGTATTGGTGGAGATTAGCGATAATGTGCTCTTTGACCAAAATAAGGATCCCCTGAAACTGTTTTGGAACGATGACTGTGTCGAGGTTTGTGTGGATGAGGATAACTCAGGCGGACTACATCAATTTAACAACAATGCCTTTGGATATCATATTGCTTTAGATAACATGATATCCGAATGGTCTGGAACATCTTACTCAGAGTTGAGTTTAATACTTGTGTATTTACGATTTCTAGTTGCTGCACATCAAGTTCATCA
>JALHST010000280.1 GCA_022865355.1 Maribacter sp.
GATAGTACGAACAAATGAAAATCCTGTGGCCAAAACGGGAAACCAAAAATATTAAAACGGCGTTCCAGGACATTGAACATCATAAATTGATTGCCCTGGATCTTTACAAACGGGGAGGCAATCAACAATACCAATAAAAAGTAACTAACGTACTTGCGATATTCGTAAAATTTACCACTGGGCTTTTTTGGAAATATCCATGCCCGCTTTCCATCTTCCTTAATGGTGCCAATAGAGTCCCTAAAATTTTCGCTGTCCTGAGCCATTATTCGACTTTGATTTTTTCTCAATTCCTATTTGAAGGACCATTGAAAAGAATAAGACCAAAAAAGGTAAACTTATTTGGTGAATGGGGTAGTAGGTTATTTTAGCGCGACCGAGACCGAATCCTTGACCCTCGTCGTGGAGTCTTGTATTTGATTGGGCATTTGATTTTTTGGTGTGTTGGGATCAACCCACAATTCCCCTTCGGGTGCCTTTGGGTTGGCGGGTGTCTTTCCATTGATATCCTCGAGGACATAACTTGCTACTTGTGCAATTTCTATAGGCTTCAGCGTCTGTTTCCAAGCGATCATACCTTTTCCATCCCTACCGCCTTCCGATATGGTATGAAAAACATTTTTGATGCCGCCCCCTAATATCCAATAGTTATCGGTCAGGTTCGGGCCAATGCCACCCCCCCCATCGGGCATATGACAGGCGACGCAATTTGACTCAAAAATCTTTTTTCCGGCGTCGAGATTGGAAGCATCGGTCAATAATTCAACGCTATTGGCATCTACCAGGTCTTTGGCGTTCTTCTTGTATTCCGCAATTTCGGCCTGGGCCTCGGCAACTTCTTGCTCGTATTCCAATTTTTGATCGGCCCCGTTAAAAATGTGGAAGCGTGCCAAATAAACCACTCCAAAAATTATGGTCGCATAGAACATCCAAACCCACCAAGGGGGCAGATTATTATCCAGCTCACGAATGCCATCATAATTGTGATCGAGTATAATTTCAGCTTCTTCCTCTATGGGTTTATTGCCTGTTAATTTTTTCCAGAAATTTTTACCCCATTGCCATTGCCATGGGGTTGATTTAGAGGCCAGATACCTTGCCTTCGCATCCTCCGATAAGGTTTGGAACATCACATTCTCTACAGAATGCAAAATCAATTCGATGGCAATCAATAATAGCAAGACCAGTAACATAAAGTAACGGGCCACGGGATACACCATGATTGCGGGTTCTTTCCCTGAATCGATGACATATTCCATCAACACGAGGATGATAAAAAATAGTAGGGGGACCCGAATCCACCAAGGGGTCATATTTCTCATAATATGGGTTCTTTAGGTTGGTTATCATTTTCCAAGGGCAACTCGCTAACCTCCTTGATATATTCTTTTTTTGCGGTGAGTACCCACCAAAAAAGGAGTACGAAAAAAACAAAGAAAATAAGTAAGGAAATCATTGGATAGGTGGCAACACCCTCAATACTTTCCATATAATTTTTAGCGAAATTTAGCATAACCTTATTATTTTGTGAGGAGGGAAGATGCTACCGAAAATAAACTTCATTTCGTTCTGTCGTTTTCTTGGTTTTCTGTTCCCCTATTCTATTTTTAATTATTTTCCGAGACCACTTTGTCTGTTACCTTCACTTTAATATCGGTACCTAACCGCTGTAGATAGGCAATAAGGGATACAATTTCCCTATCGCGCATCTCAACGAATTCGAGTCCGTTTTCTGCTGCATACTTTTTATCTGCCTCATAGTTTTTAGCAAAATCGGGATCCATATACAGGTTTTTTTCGATTTTTAAGGCCTGTTCGTCCATGGTCTTCCGCGCATTGGCAATATCTTCCTCGGTATAAGGCACCCCCAGTGATGCCATCGCTTCCATTTTGGTAGTTATGTTACTACGATCATGTCGGTTGCGCACTAACCATTGATAGGAGGGCATAATTGAGCCTGAAGAGGTACTTTGTGGGTCGTACATATGGTTCAAATGCCAATTATCAGAATATTTTCCGCCGATCCGCAATAAATCGGGCCCCGTGCGTTTGCTGCCCCATAAGAAGGGATGGTCATAAACAAATTCCCCCGCCTTCGCATATTCGCCGTATCGTTCGACCTCGCTGCGAAATGGCCGTACCATCTGGGAGTGGCAACCAACGCAGCCCTCGCGAATGTATAGGTCACGACCTTCCAATTCCAAAGGGGTGTATGGTTTTACACTTGTGATGGTCGGAATATTCGATTTCACCAAAATCGTGGGCACAATCTGAATAATACCCCCGATGAGGATGGCTACGGTGGCCAAGATGGTCAATTGTATGGGTTTGCGCTCCAACCACGTATGAAAAGTCTCTCCTGCGGTTCGCTTTGCCGATACCCGGGTCAGTGCAGCTGCTTCGGCCAATTCATCCTCGACCTTACTACCCGATCTGATGGTGATGATGACGTTGTAGATCATAACACAGGCCCCAATAATGTATAGACTACCCCCAATGGCCCGCATCCAATACATGGGCATGATTTCATGTACCGTTTCGAGGAAGTTTCCATATACCAAGGTGCCATCGGGATTGAAATCTTTCCACATCAATGCCTGCGTAAACCCGGCGACATACATGGGCAAGGCGTATAATATGATTCCCAGGGTGCCGATCCAAAAATGAAAATTCGCCAGGCCTATCGATGCCAATCGCGTTTTGAACATTTTAGGTACCAACCAGTAGATCATCCCAAAGGTGAGAAAGCCATTCCAGGCTAAGGCGCCAACGTGTACATGGGCAATGATCCAGTCACTAAAGTGTGCTATGGCATTTACATTTTTAAGGGATAACATGGGTCCTTCGAAAGTCGCCATGCCATAACCGGTAATCGCAACGACCATAAATTTGAGGGTGGGATCTGTACGTACTTTGTCCCATGCCCCACGTAACGTGAGCAAACCATTGATCATTCCCCCCCACGATGGGGCAATTAACATTATAGAAAACGCCACCCCTAAATTCTGTGCCCAATCTGGCAAAGCGGAGTAGAGTAAATGATGCGGACCTGCCCAGATATAGATGAATATCAAGGACCAAAAATGCACGATCGATAACCTATACGAATAGATGGGCCGGTTGGCTGCTTTGGGAACAAAATAGTACATTAAACCTAAAAACGGGGTGGTCAAAAAGAAGGCCACGGCATTATGACCATACCACCATTGTACCAGGGCATCTTGTACCCCGGCATATACCGAATAACTTTTAAGGGCACTGACCGGGAGTTCAAGACTATTAAAAATATGAAGTACGGCAACGGTCACGAAGGTGGCCACATAAAACCAAATGGCAACATACAGATGACGCTGTCTTCGCTTTATCATGGTACCTATTAAGTTCACTCCGAAAGCCACCCAAACCAAGGCGATTGCGATATCGATGGGCCATTCGAGTTCTGCATATTCCTTGGAAGTGGTATACCCCAAAGGAAGCGTAATGGCCGCAGCCACAATGATCAACTGCCATCCCCAAAAATTAAAATTGCTAAGAAAATCATTGAACATGCGTGCCTTGAGCAACCGCTGCGTTGAATAATACACGCCGGCAAAAATTGCGTTGCCAACAAAGGCAAAGATGACCGCGTTGGTATGCAACGGGCGCAATCGGCCAAAACTCAACCACGAAATGCCATCCATGTAATTGGGGAAAATGAAAAGAAAGGCCAACAGGAGCCCAACCGTCATTCCAACGATTCCCCAAAACATTGTCGCATAAAGAAACTTTTTTACGATCTTGTTGTCGTAATAGAATTGCTGTACTTCCATAATTTTGGTTTAGAAAAAAGAGAATGAACAAGAATAAAACACAATAAAACGATTGGCCTCATTGCGGGTTTGTTCCCTACCCCATACGCTCTCTTCTTTTTTTAAGTTTGATTGATTTTTTTTTGATTTCTAATTTTTGTAATGATTTTGTATTTCTTCCTTTCAATATGGGGCTTGTCTTTACCAGCTCATCCTCAAATAAAATTCGCACAGAAGGCGTATAGGTATCATCATATTGCCCGCTCTTTACCGAAACGATAAATGCGGCAAAAAAAATAACGGCAACAACAAGGC
>JALHST010000281.1 GCA_022865355.1 Maribacter sp.
CGCTATATCCAAGCACAAGGGCATTATGCGCAAGTATCAAATGTTAGGTTCTATTATGACTGCCCCGCTAACCGTTGGCTTTGGCGGTTCGGTTGGGCTTGAAGGGCCCACTGTCGCGACAGGTGCCGCAATAAGTTCGAACATATCCAGGATGTTCCATATGAATCAGGCCAACCGAAATTTGCTCATCGGTTGTGCAGCTGCAGGGGCGCTCTCCTCTATCTTCAAAGCACCCATTGCGGCTATCATATTCGCAATTGAAGTGCTAAGTCTCGATTTGACGATCGCCTCAATGCTGCCTTTGTTGTTGGCATCTTTATCGGCCATTTTAACCTCGTACTTTTTCTTTGGTTCCGACGTATTACTTCCGTTCAAAATCGAAGATGCCTTCAAAATTGAGCAAGTCCCATTCTTCGTTATTCTCGGTTTATTTTCAGGACTTACTTCTATCTATTTCACCGAGGCTTATGAACGGATCCAGAAAATTTTTGATAAAATCGACTCCCCTATCAAACGTGTACTATTGGGGGGCATTGCCATTGGCATCTTGGTCTATTTGGTGCCTCCCCTTTATGGTGAGGGTTTTGATGTGATCAATAATTTGATCAAAGGACATCCGGAAGTGGTGTTGAAAAACAACTTCTTGAATCTTGATATCAACAATGTATGGATGGTTATCGGCTTACTAGCAGGCCTGGTATTCTTTAAAATTATTGCCAGTGCCCTAACCTTTGGGGCCGGTGGTGTTGGGGGCATTTTTGCCCCAACCCTATTTATGGGCAGTATCATGGGAAATTGCATCGCAAAAATCATCAACAATATCGGACTTTTTAAAAATCAGATTTCTGAGAGTAATTTTACCTTGGTGGGAATGGCAGGGCTTATGGCAGGGGTTCTTCACGCCCCGTTGACTGCCATTTTCTTAATTGCCGAGGTTACCGGGGGATATGAATTGTTTATTCCACTGATGATTACCGCGGCTATTTCTTTTTCTATAACCAAATATGTCCATCCACATTCTGTATATAATATGGAGCTAGGACGAAAAGGTGAACTTATCACACACGATAAGGACCATGCCGTTTTGACTTTAATGGAAATGGAAAAGGTCATAGAGAATAATTTTATTAGTCTCTATCCCGAAATGAGTCTGGGGGATATAGTCAATACGGCCGTAACAAAATCAAATCGGAATATTTTTCCGGTGATCGACAAAAAGAAGGGTACCTTGTTGGGTATCATCTTATTAGATGACATACGTCCCATAATGTTCGACCAAGCCATGTATAAGGAAGTATTTGCCCAGGATGTAATGCAAACCCCTCCTGAAATCATTAATATGGATGTCGACAAAATGACCGATATCATGAAGAAATTTCAAGATAGTGGCGCCTGGAACCTTCCCGTAATAAAAAACGGTAAATATTTCGGGTTTGTTTCCAAATCAAAACTATTGACCGCCTATCGTCGGGAATTGATCAACCTAACAAAGTAAAAAAGTAATGACGTGAACTATTGATTCGGGAAAGGTGCACTATAGAATTAGTAAAGACCCATAGTATGTGATTCCTGGTTCTGGGAAGTTAAAAAAATAGCTAGCCTTTTAACCCCGCGCACCTATCGCACATTTTGACTTTTCGCCATTTTCGTCTTTCTTTTTTCTAATTTTGAAGGCATGAAATACCCCTTCCTAACTTTTGGATGCATAAAGCTTTAATAGCCTAAGTAATTAATCGAGGTAAAAAATAATTAACGACCGATGAAATATGTCATAATATTGATCGTACTGGCTTCTTTTTCAGCCATTATTTATGGATTTACTATTCAGGAAACAAATATCGCGACAGCCAATAAGTATATCGGTTTTGGGACTGTCGGTCTTTTTCTCTTGGCCATGCCGCTTTTTCTTTTCAAGGCAAGCAAAGGCAAAAATGTAAAAGATTATATGTTGACCGAGGAAAATATAAAAAAAATGCAGGCCAAGGAAGATGAAAAGACGAAAAGGCAAGAACCTTAAAAGATTTAACCGGTATTTTTATGTGATATCAGACAAAAAATTATAAATTAGTAGAGCATTATTACTACAATTTTAATTTTATTTGAATGACTGGAACTGTAAAATTTTTTAATGAATCCAAAGGGTTTGGGTTCATTACCAACGACAAAACCAAAAAAGACATTTTTGTGCATGCCACGGCACTTAATGGAACCGAGCTCAAAGAAGGTGACAAGGTGGAGTACGAAGAAGAAGAGGGGCGAAAAGGAAAGGTTGCTGCGAAAGTGCATGTAATCGGATAAAAATCGTTATATTTTAAATGATTTCAGGAACCTCCAACCTATATTGGAGGTTTTTTTTGCCCAAAAATTATCGAATCCATTTAAATGGAATTAATTTAGGTTCCTCTTTTGGATAAAGAACTTTTTAAGCAACATCGAGGCCTCGGTTTCCAAGACACCTCCCAAAAGAACCGTCTTCGGATGCAGTTTTGTTCCCATCACACCACAGCCCCTCTCAGAATCTTTGGCGGCATAGACCACTCTCGAAATCTGACTCCAATACAATGCGCCCGCACACATTTGACAGGGTTCCAAGGTGACATATAAGGTGCAATTCTGAAGATATTTACCTCCCAGGAAGTTGGCTGCCGCCGTAATAGCCTGCATTTCAGCATGGGCGGTTACATCGTTCAACTGTTCGGTGAGGTTATGCGCTCGGGCAATGATGCGGTCTTGCACTACAATAATGGCGCCTATCGGTACTTCGCCTTTATCAAAGGCCTCTTGGGCCTCGAGCAAGGCCTTTTTCATAAAGTAGGTATCGTCAAAAGGTAGCACCATAAGGTCAAAAATACAATTTAGACGAACATTCCAATCTCCCAAGGTCTGAATTTAATGTATTTTTGTGCCTGACCATGGGATACCTTGAAAAAATTGATTCGCCCTTCGATCTTCGCCAATTAAAACCGAGCGAATTGCCCTTACTTGCCAAAGAGCTTCGTGAATTCATTATTGAAATAGTCGCCACCAAAGAAGGTCATTTAGGAGCTAGTCTTGGGGTAGTAGAACTTACCATTGCCCTTCATTATATTTTCAACACCCCTGAAGACAAACTTATTTGGGACGTAGGCCATCAGGCCTATGGCCATAAGATATTGACCGGGCGCAGGGCAATTTTTGATACCAATCGGCAACTGGGGGGCATTAGTGGCTTTCCAAAACGAAGCGAAAGTGAATATGACGCTTTTGGTACCGGACATAGCTCAACCTCAATTTCCGCGCTGCTGGGAATGGCCCTAGCCGCCAAATTAAAGGGGGAAATATCAAGACAACATATTGCCGTAATCGGCGATGCCTCCATTGCCAGTGGAATGGCCTTCGAGGCATTGAATCACACGGGGGTTTCGGATACGAACATTTTGATCGTCCTAAATGATAATGCCATTGGTATCGATCCCAGTGTAGGGGCGTTAAAAAAATATTTGACCAATGTCAAAAGAGGAACTGCCAAGAATGGCAATATTTTTGAATGTCTTAACCTAGATTACTCGGGGCCCATTGACGGACATAATATAGAAGTGCTGCTTTCTGAGCTTCGTAGATTGAAATCGGTGGTTGGCCCGAAGTTATTGCACATAATCACTACCAAAGGAAAAGGCCTAAAAAAGGCAGAAGAAAATCAGGTGATTTATCATGCCCCAGGCAAATTTGATAAGACTTCCGGCGACCTGGAAAAAAGCACACTTGAAAATCAACCACCAAAATATCAGGATGTTTTTGGCCACACGATCCTCGAGTTGGCCAAGCTGAACCCTAAAATTGTCGGAATCACACCGGCCATGCCGACGGGAAGTTCCTTAAAAATAATGATGGACGAAATGCCTTCAAGGGCCTTTGATGTGGGAATCGCCGAACAACATGCCGTTACCTTGTCTGCAGGAATGGCCGCTGAAGGATTGGTGCCCTTTTGCAATATTTATTCCACCTTTTTAAAGCGGGCCTATGATCAGGTAATACATGATGTTGCCCTGCAAAATTTACCGGTAATTTTATGTTTGGACCGCGCGGGATTGGTTGGCCAAGATGGTGCTACCCATCATGGGGTCTATGACATTGCCTATTTGCGTTGTATCCCTAACCTTATTATTTTTGCGCCCATGAATGAAACCGAACTCCGGAACATCATGTACACGGCACAGCTTGGATTGCCTCATCCTATTGCCATACGTTATCCCAGGGGCCGTGGGGTCACCGTGAATTGGCGTTCTCCTTTTGAACAAATCGCCCTAGGGGCTTCACAAAAATTAAAGGAAGGATCGAAGCTTGCTATACTTACCATAGGACATATAGGCAATATGATATCTGAAGTAATCAAAAATATGCCTGAAAATGATTTGATCGGCCATTACAATATGCGTTTTGTCAAGCCACTTGACGTAAAATCATTGTCGACTATTTTTGAAAAGTATACCTATATCCTTACGGTCGAAGATGGTTGCAAAATGGGAGGATTCGGTAGTGCCATATTAGAATATGCCAATTCAATAGGTGCCAGGAACACAATAACCATTTTTGGCATCGATGATCTATTTATTGACCAGGGTACCGTTGAGGAACAACAGAAAATAGCGAAAATTGATGCCAACACTATAAAAAATCACATCCGTTTTATTCTCAAGACCAAATAGCATGTTAAGAACTCCCTATTTACTTTTTGTTTTTATAATTGCGATACCCCTTGTTCATGCGCAAGATAAAACTCGGCCTACCAGTGAAGCAGACTCCGTTCGTATTGATAGCATGACCGTGGACACCGTAATCGTTGACACGATCGTAATACGAAGACCGCAGGAACGCGTTCAAAACATCAAAAGGGGGGTGACCTTAAACACCTCGGTCATTTCCTTTAAAAAAACCAAACCTTTGGATAAGGGATACAAGAAGTTCCAGATACCTTCATTTTGGCAAAGCATTAATCTTTTAGGTCTCAATTTTAGTGAAGTGGCTTTCGTGAACTGGAACGCGGGAGGCAACAATTCAGTATCGGCATTGGGCAGTGCCCGCTTTGAACGCAACTATAAGTTTCGGTATCTACAATGGGAAAATTATATGGAGTTGCGGTACGGGGTGAATGCCCAGGACAATCAAAAGCTTCTTAAGACAGACGATGCGATCCGATTTAGCTCGACCTTTGGCTATCGTCAGGATACCATTACCAATTGGTATTATTCGGTCAAGGCAAATTTTAATACGCAATTTTCGAATGGCTACAAATATCCTGATAGAGCCAGTCCCATATCGCGTTTTATGTCGCCTGGGTATTCGTTCCTGGGTGCAGGGACGTCTTATATTTCGGCCGGGGGCAGATTTAATTTGTACTTCTCCCCTTTGACACAAAAAGCGACATTTGTCCTCGATCAAAATTTGGCCGATCAAGGAGCTTTTGGAGTGGAAAAGGCCGTTCTTGATGCCGATGGTAATGTACTTGTCCAGGGAAAGCATGTATTTCTAGAACTTGGATTTCTCATCTCGAACAACTGGGAGACCGAGGTCTATAAAAATATGGCGCTAAAACATCGGTTAAGCCTTTATACCGATTATCTAAGGAATTTTGGCAATATCGATGTCGATTGGGAATTGAACATTGACCTTCGGGTAAATGAATTTATTATGACCACCATAGGCACGCATATACTCTACGATAATGATATTCTCTTCGATCCTATAAAAAATGCCGAAGGTGTTGTTTTAAATGATGGAAAACCCCGCATTCAGTTTAAACAACTACTGGGCGTTGGTGTCTCTTATAACTTTTAAAATCAAAGGTTCGGTTTTATTAACAAATATTAGACCCACTCGACGCTTCAAACGGCATTCGTTTAATCGGCAACATCTGCTTGGTGCGAACAAATTTCAAATTCGATGGAGTCAAATATATTATATTTCGACTCCTTTGATTTTCTTATGAAGAAAGATGGCGGCCCCATCAGATAAACTAGCGACATAGCAGCAGGCATTTAAAATTATTCCGTAATACGTAGCATCGGTTTGCTGATAGCTATCTGGCAATATCCGTAAAATCAAATGGTCATAGCTCGATGCCCTATGCTCCTTCTTTCGGACCAAGGCGGTAGTAAAAACCTCCAAAATATCGGAAATGATCTTAAAGCCGGCAATCTCTTTTTCCACGACTTCCTTTGATCGATATACCTTTTCAACGCTCAGTGCAATGATATCCTTTATTTGGGCGGTATAGGCGCTTTTATCCATTAAGGAGACAGTGAACGAACCCGCTAGGATTTTTTCTTCATTGGCAATAAAGATTTCTATGGCATCGGTGATAAGTGTATTAATGGCCAAAGCTCTCAGATAACTTAGTCTATCCTGCATGAAGGCCAATTCATGATATTTTTTGGTGTTGATATTCCCCTTGACCAAGTTGATGAGATACTCCAATGCATATTCCTCAGAGATCAATCCTAAATTGATACCATCCTCGAAATCGATGATGGTATAACAAATGTCATCGGCAGCTTCCACCAAATATGTCAAGGGATGTCTACAGAACGAAATGTCCTCCCCAATTCGCGTGGGCGGCAATCCTAGCTCCGCGGCAACTTCCTTAAAAAATTCGCGCTCGGTTTGAAAAAAACCGAATTTTTTATCTGCAATATGGTTCGTCGACCGTTTCGGTAGTGATTCCTTTGGGTATTTCATAAAGGCGCCGAGGGTTGCATAACTCAACCGTAGCCCCCCATCGACCCCCTTCCGGGATTCATTCAAGAGCTTAAAGCCATTCGCGTTCCCTTCAAAATCGATGATGTCCTGATACTCCTTTTCACTTAGTAGCGAC
>JALHST010000282.1 GCA_022865355.1 Maribacter sp.
AATTACATTTTACGGTTTTAAATTTGTCGATTTTAATCTTGTTGCCTAAGCTGTCGGAGAGGACATTACCATTAGCATCTGTGGCATATTGATAACCATCCTTTATCTGCTTTTCCTTTATGATCTGCTTTTCACTTACCTGTTCGGGCGATATGGCGATGCCTTTAAGGGCTACTTCCATAGCATAGTCATAGGTAATGCTAGGCAAGGGATTGGTATGGTATTCTGTCCAAAAATTATTGAGTCCGTAGGTATTGAAATTGAGTAAATCGGCCTCAAGTTTTTCAGGGATTATCTGATCGGTTTTATTGATCATCGCCACTTTTACATAATCAAGTCCTTTTAAATACGCGTCTTCCTTTTTCTGCTTACTATCGGCGTATCCCGGATTAATCTGTTCCAAATAGGCAAAGTCATCATAGGCCTTTCTATAGTCCTCTTTGTTCGAAGCGTTGTTCAAGAGACCAAGCGCATTATTATATAAATAATCCGACAGCTTTTCCTTCATGACCAGAATCTCGGTATCATAATTCTGAAAATGAAACTTTGCCGCCCGATTTTCATCATAGATTTGCAAGGGCAACAGCGGCTTGATGCGTTCTTGTATTTGCTTCAAATTCGCATATGATTTAAAAATGTTTTCGTAGTTGGCCCCGTTGCCGTCTTTTTTTAAGAAATCGATGCGCTGTAACTCCCGGGAAGTATTCTTTTGAAATGCCTCCTCCAAAAGAACGATATAAGGTTGGTTTGACTTTTTGGTCTTATTATCGGCCAAATTTGCCAATGCGGTTTCGATGGCAACCGAATAATTGCCGGTATTGATCGACCGCTGGGTCTTCTTGACCCCGCTACAGGCAAATATTACGATTGCAAACGCGAAAAGTAGCAGTTTTTTCATGACGAAATTATTTTATGTTTTAAGGCCCATTTCAACAGCCGTGCCAAAATAGGGTCTATTGATAACGTTAAACGATAAAATATCGTATGAATTCGATGAAAGGAGTTAAGAAAATCTTATTTCTTGCTCTTTGATTTAAATATGGGGAGTAGTTTGGTGGATAATTCGCCAAACCCTATTCGAATCCCATCTTTTGAACAAAAACCTCGCATGGTGACCGTGTCTCCATCTTGAATAAAAGTCCGGTTTTCACCATTATTTAGACGAATAGGTTTGGTGCCTTGCCAGGCGAGTTCGAGCATCGAACCATAGGAATCGGGGGTAGGGCCTGAAAGTGTGCCACTGCCCATGATATCACCACTATTTATTTTACAGCCGTTTACGGTATGATGGGCCAATTGTTGGGCCATCGACCAGTACATATACTTGAAGTTAGAACGGGTAACCGTGGTCGGACTGCCATTTTCAGGCGTTATGTCTACCTCTAATTGAATATCAAAGCTATGATTTCCTTTCAATTGAAGATAGGGCAAGGGTTCTGGATTTTGAACGGGGCTAGCGGTCCTAAAAGGTTCCAAAGCATCCAAGGTGACAATCCAAGGAGAAATCGAGGAGGCAAAATTCTTGGCTAAAAAGGGCCCTAATGGCTGATATTCCCATTTTTGGATATCCCTCGCACTCCAATCATTAAAAAGGACCATCCCAAAAATATAATCTTCGGTCTCGGTAATAGGAATAGGTTCTCCCATGAGATTGGCATCGGTCGTAATGAAAGCCATTTCAAGTTCAAAATCAACCAGTTTCGAAGGTCCAAAAACGGGTCTTTCAGAATCCTTGGGCAAAGTTTGCCCCATGGGTCGTCGCACAGGAACCCCACTGGGTACGATGGTAGAGCTTCTACCATGATAGGCCACCGGGAGATGCAACCAATTGGGCATCAAGGCAGACTTCGGATCACGAAACATACTACCCACATTGGTCGCATGCTCTTTGCTCGAATAGAAATCGGTATAGTCGCCAATTTGTACTGGGAGCTGCATTTCGATTTCGTCCATTGAAAACAATACGATTTTCTTATGGGCCGAAGAGTGCTGAAGACTTTTGTTGTTTATATCGAATAACTCACTGATTCTGTTACGCACCAAACGCCAGGTTTTTTGACCATCGGAAATGAAATCGTTCAAAGTATCCTGTAGAAAAATATCATCGGTCAATGGTATCCCATCGAAATAGCCCAACTGGTGCAGCGCTCCTAAATCTATAGCTTGGTCGCCGATTCGAGTGCCAATCGTAATGATGTCATCCCGCGTTAAAAAGACCCCAAACGGAATATTCTGGATTGGAAAATCGGAATTCTCGGGTACTGATATCCAGGTTTTTTTGTTGGGGTTGTTCGCTTCGATGGGCATACACAAATTGTTGATTTATATTTAATAAATACTTAATCAAATATATTATTTTCTTCTTATTAAAGGCATGCAATTTGTATTTTTACGCCTCATTTAACAGAATAGTCCTATATGCAACGCGATAAACGGATTTTTGAACTTATAGCCGCCGAAAAAGAACGTCAAATCAATGGCCTGGAGCTTATTGCCTCAGAAAATTTCGTAAGCCCCCAGGTGATGGAAGCTGCGGGTTCGGTATTGACCAATAAGTATGCTGAAGGGTATCCTGGAAAGAGGTATTATGGGGGCTGTGAAGTGGTTGATGAAATTGAACAACTGGCCATCGATAGGGCCAAGGAACTTTTTGGCGCCGCCTACGCGAATGTACAGCCACATTCTGGATCCCAAGCCAATGCATCGGTGTATCATGCCTGCCTGCAACCTGGGGATACCATTTTAGGTTTTGATCTTTCACATGGCGGCCATTTGACACATGGATCGCCGGTAAACTTTTCGGGTAGATTATACAAACCGGTTTTTTATGGGGTCGATAAGAAAACAGGTGAACTTGATTATGATAAAATCCAGGAAATTGCCGACAAGGAAAAACTGAAATTGATCATTGCCGGTGCCTCGGCCTATTCCAGGGATATGGACTTTAAAAGATTTCGCGAAATCGCGGATAGTGTCAATGCATTATTATTGGCGGATATTGCCCATCCCGCCGGCTTAATTGCCAAAGGAATCATGAACGACCCCTTACCACATTGCCATATTGTTACTACAACCACCCATAAAACACTGAGAGGACCGAGAGGAGGACTCATTATGATGGGGAAGGATTTTGATAACCCCTTTGGCATTACGTTAAAAAATGGGCAGTTACGAAAAATGTCGGCCTTACTCGATCTAGCCGTATTTCCTGGAAATCAAGGTGGACCTTTGGAACATATTATTGCCGCCAAGGCCATTGCGTTTGGGGAAGCCCTTTCAGATGAGTTTCTGCATTACATGTTGCGCGTGAAGAAAAATGCCGCCGCCATGGCAACCGCCTTTGTTAAAAAGGACTATCATATAATATCAGGGGGCACCGATAATCACATGATGTTGATCGATCTACGCAATAAAAACATTACCGGAAAGGATGCAGAAAATGCCCTGGTAAAGGCTGATATCACGGCCAATAAAAATATGGTGCCGTTTGACGATAAATCCCCATTTGTTACCTCCGGGGTCCGTTTTGGCACTGCGGCCATTACGACCCGAGGTTTGAATGAAGATGACATGGCGCCTATTGTAGATCTTATAGATCGCGTTTTAACCCATCCCGAAGACGAAACCGTGCTGAAGGAGGTTAAGAATAAAGTGCATGCAATGATGAAAGGTAGGCCATTGTTCAATGCCTAATTGGACGTATCCTTAGTGGTTGAGCATATAAAGATCCCCCGGAATGATGATCAGATTGTCTAAATCATAGACCAAAGCATCCTCCTCCGATTCAAAATATAGACCCCAGAATCCGAAATAGTCCACAACAGGATAGTCTAATACAGGGTCGGGTAGGTTAATCGAATTACGCTTCTCTTCGAAAACGGGTAAATATATTTCATACGGAATTTCGTGCAATCCCCGGGTAATATGAACATAATGATTACCTACTTCGGTAAGTATCCGTTTCAATTGTTGCGGAATGCTGTTTTCATATATCCGATCAATGACTATGGTGGTGTCCTTTAAAATTAATGATAATTCATCAATCTCAATGGGGCACGTATTGGCTTCCTGGAGGATTGACAAGGCATCGGTCAGTGAAGATTTCGACGATTTAAAACAACCCCAGTCGCCTTTGATAAAATGGAAAAGCATTTCTGCCATGCTTAAATCACATTTTAATTCGATGACCAGATGTATTGTTGGATGACCGGCTTTACATCGATAAAGGGTCGTTTTTGAAAAAAAATCCTTTTCTAAAACATTCGCAAAACTGTCCAGGCCTGGAATTGTGAGATTCTGGGAGAATTCAAACGGAGGATTGTTTTTGAAACTTTCTAAATCTAGTGGCATGGGTCATCGAAGATTAACTCATTCCCAAAATTAGAAGGAAAGCAGCAATAATTCTTACACGAAAACCTTATAAAAACTAAGGTTTTTGCACAATAATCGCATTATTTATTATAAACCACTATATATCAACTACTTATGTGTCAAAAAATATAAATTAAATAAAGCCTCTTCTTCGGGCTTCTTCGATCAATGCCAAGTCGTTGCCATCATCGATACTGAATAGGGTTTTTAAGTGGCGCTTTCGAGACTCAACGGTCGCCGAGGAGACTGAAATCATGGAGGGAATATCCTTCGTGCGGGTACCAATGGAAAGATAATATAGAATTTTTTTATCCTGTTCATCGACCTCTAATTTATTCGCCAATCCCTTGCGAATGACACTCAGGGCACCTGCCGTATAATAGGGTGGGTCTTTGATTACGGTATTCACCATGTCAATAAGGGATTTTTCGTCAATCTCGGCCTTGACCATATACCCATCGGGATTGACACTCTTAAAAAGGCTGTTGAGTCGATAGGCATCCCCAAACGAGGACATAAAGACAATTTTTGAGCTTGGTGCTACTTTACGCGCCAAGATGCCCAAATCCTCACCGCTCCGTGTCTCATGTACATGGGCCGGAAACAATTGAATGTCCAAAAGGATGATATCATATTTTAAAGATCTCTCTGAATTTTCAATTTTTTCCTGTCCCGCTTCAAAACTTTTTGCGATATCGACATGCACCTTAAAACCATTGAATTCAGCATCCTCAAGAATATATTTATATCCAAGGGTGGTCATTTCATGATCATCTACTGCTAAAATGCGTATGTATTTCATTTCTTATATTGCTATTTCACAATTTCCTGTGGACCGGTATTCGGATCCAAATTAAGGGAAGTATTGTTGTAAAAAATAACGGGTACGCTAATGGCAATTTTTGTCCCAGTTGCTGGTTCACTTGTAAGTTTCCAAGTTCCTCCCAAACTTTTGATTCTGGAGCTGATATTGCGCATCCCTATGCCCTTCTTCTTTTTCGTGGTATCAAAACCACGACCATCGTCTTCGATATGAAGTCTTAGCATGTCACCTTCCACGGCAAAGTTAATAAGAATGTGCTTACATTGGGCATGCTTTACCGCATTTTGAACAAT
>JALHST010000283.1 GCA_022865355.1 Maribacter sp.
ATCTGGCCAAATATTTTATGGATCAAAAGATGTTATTTCAACTTGAATGGGATAACCGGAAATCCTTTAAAATTAAAAATTAGGGAAACCGCTAAAACGTGTTCTTCCCTTTAAATTTAACGCATGTTTTCTTTGAAAATAGGGATATAAATACGGTTGGATTCAAGTTTTGGGCTAAAATTTTACAACGAAATAATCATTTTGCTATTGAATTGATAAAATGCGCTTTGAGTAACACCAGGCGTACGAAATACATATAAAAAATATTTATCAACTATTATAAAAAAATAAGTCGGGATGGTGAGATATGAACGACTTGGCCCAGCACTCTATAGACCTATTTTATCTCAATTTTCTCCAAATAGGGCCTTTATTTGGACCTCCTCAACAGTTTTTTAAGGCTTTCATAAATGAAAGATATTAATCAAATTCCACCCATTTAATTGTATACTACTATTCTCGCTAAATATACGCGATGCTAATAATCTGAATTTATTCTACCTTTTATGAATTTCAAGCCTTCTCTATATCGAATTTTAAAAAATGATTAATCGCAGATTTGAATCAACGCACAAATCCAAGGTTAGAAGCTTTTGTTTGTCTTACTAGATACCGCTATCTACAACGAGATCATTTCAATGCATAAGCAAGTCTTGTAGTCATATACCTTAACCGTTTTTGACGTATCGCCAAGGGAATCCCATTAATAAAAATGGTCCGATTTTTTTAGAAACGGGTCGCAATTCACGAATACTTGAGAAATCATCTGGTGGATTCATTCTATTGTGCACAAGAGCTTTTCTCCTTCCAGGTTTTTAGTTTTTAATCTAACGCTTAATTGAAATTTCTATCTAACCGTTATTAAACCTGCGGATTTAATAAAATTCTAATTTTATCAAAATCCTTGTGATCTATCCCATCGGCTTGCAGGATATTCAAATCTTTTAAAATAGTTATGCTGTAAGGTTCATTTTGGGCATTGGTCTCATTAATGAATTCCTTATATAAATTTTTGGCCCGTAAATAATTGTCCTGTAGCAAATAACTGTGCGCCAAATTAGCCTTTAGGGGCAGAATCGGTTGTTCAAGTAGTTGCGCCTTTACAATAATATTTTCGGCTTCACTAAATTGTTTTAAACGTAAAAACAACCAGGATAGATTATTGTAGCCGTAGGCCAATTCATTTTTAATTTTGTCATTATCAAGGAATTGAAGATGTAACTCCTCTAATTGATTTACAATAGTTTGTTGAAAATCAATTTTTTCGGTCACTATAATGGTCGAATTAATTTCTTCGGTGAGTTGGTCGACCTCTTTAAAGACTTTTTTTACTTGTAACGCTTCCCCTGTAATCTGATTGAAGTACGTTGTATAATAGCCACATTCCGTTTCCATTGTTGTTAGAACAGGACTTTTGACTTTGAACTTGTTTAATCTTTCCTTCACATCCGACAACATCTCCAGACATTGGGCCTTCAAACTTAGGTCGAGCGTTGATTCGAGTTGAATTTGATATAATTCAATGAGGTTCAAAGCAGTCGCACAAACATCGGCATCAAACGACCGGGGCTCCTTTTGGGCCAACATCTTTCGAAGAGCCAGAGCCTCTTTAAAATTGTATTCTGCCGTGGTAAGATCCTTGATTTCTAAATAGAACAACCCTTGATTATGAAGGGAGGTCGCTAAATAATGATCGTATTCCTCAGGGGCATCATTTGCCAGGGTACCATAGATATTACTTGTATTGCTTGTGTATTCTATTGCCTTTTTAAAATCCCGGTGTTCTGCATGTGCAATGGCAAGACTATTGTAAGTAGCTGCAAGATAAGGATAGAACCTTGGGCTGGTAACTTTGGCCAGGTGCTCATAATTTTGCAATGACAATTGATAGTATTCCAATGACTTGGAATATTCATCCATTGACTTAAAGGTGACACCAAGATTGTTGTATACCGCCGCTAAAAACGGTTGGTAGGTTTTTAGGTCTTTTTCAGAAAGTGCTTTATATATTGATAATGCCTTTAAATAGTTGACCTTTGCGTCGTGTAGATTAAACTCTTCGGTATACATATTTCCAAGATTATAGTAGGCAGATGCCTTTAATTCTTCTAATGCTACCTTTGGCAATTGATCGTATAGTTTAATAGCCTCCTTAAAATATTTTTTAGAAAAATAAAAATCACCTTTTTCATAATACGCCTCGGCCAAGGCAAAATTTGTGTTGCCTAAGTGCGGCTTTAATTCCGCCTTACCCGATTCAACAAGATCCGAATAGAGATTTAAAGCATTTTTATAATTGCTGATGGCGATTTTTAAGTCTGATTCAAGATAAATGGCCCCTAAATTATTATATAGGGAGGCTTTGTTGGATAAGGAGTTTGGGTCTGAAAATTGGTCGTAAAGCGTGATGGACCTTTCGAACATGGAAATTGCTCGAACTGGTTTTTTGGTTTTTTGGAATAATTTTCCCAAAACGTTAAGCAGGTCTATTTTTTGATCGATGTCGGGGGCAATAGCCAAAGCCAATTCAAAACTTTCAATGGCCTTGTCCAGCTCATTTTCCTCAAGAAAAAAATTAGCCGTAACTAAATATTCTTTGTATGAAGATTTCATTATACCGTGTTTATACTATTTAATTTAAAATATTATTGCCATAGTTTTCGGCATTTGTCTTACAGATTCCAACATACTCGATTCTTGAAACTTCGTCGTAAGGCAATCCGTCAAATACACCGGTCGGTTTTTGCATATCGATTAATTTGAAATTTTCATCCTTCAGTTTTTTAATCAGTGATAATACGGCAAATTCATTGGCATCACGTACTCTTGAAAACAAATACTCATTAAAAAATAGCTTCCCGATGGATACGCCAAACAACCCACCAATTAATTCGTTTTCTTTCCAAATTTCAACTGATTTGGCATACCCTTGTTGATGCAATGTCATGAAAGTTCGGAAAGATCGTTCAGATAACCATTCATTATTCATTCTTTCCTTTACGTTGTATATTTCCTGACATAAGCGCAGAGTCTTTTCAAATTCGGTATTAAAAGTTACCGAGAAGTACTCTTTCAATAGGTTCAACCGGTTTTCAGGAAACTCAACATCATTTAATAATAGGACTATTCTGGGATCTGGAGACCACCATTTGATATGTTTGAAAGGATGATGCCAAAAAAATATGCCACTGTTGTAGGCCAGTAGCAAACGCTCAGGGGCCATATCACCACCGACTGCCACAAAGCCTTCGTTATCTGCAAAATAGGCTGGTGGAAAGGTTAATTCGTCTTTTGAAAGTTCAAAATAAGGCAAAGATCAAAGATTAATTTATAAAAGGATTATGCAGATCGTCAAGTTCACCCAGTTGTTTTAAGATGTCAAAGGTTCTTTTTGCATCTTCCTCATCAACGATGCTAATGGCTGCCCCGACGTGTACCATAACATAATCATCAAGCTGCGCTTCTGGTACCAGGGTGAGGTTTATTTCTTTAATAACACCATCAAAAGAAACCTTGCCAAGTCGGAAGGTATCATCTAATTGGGCCGTTATTTCAATTAATTTTCCTGGTATTGATAGGCACATATCGTTTTAGCTTATTAATTTATTATTTTCTCTGAGCCATTGATACCATGCATTCATTCCCTCACCTTTTGTTGCCGATAGTTCGAAGAATTGTAGGTTAGGATTTACTTTTCGGGCATTTTCCTTAAGAAGTTCGATGTCAATATCCAAATAGGGCAAAAGATCGATTTTGTTAATGATGCACACATCCGAACTGTGGAACATATCAGGGTATTTAGTAGGTTTATCAACGCCTTCGGTAGTGCTAATAACAACAACACGTTTACTTTCACCTAAATCGAACATCGAAGGGCAAACAAGATTGCCCACGTTTTCTATCATAAGAATTGAATGGTCCTTGATATTCAGTTTTTTGACGGCATCATAGACCATGTCACTTTCTAAATGGCATCCTTTACCAGTAGTTTCAAGCCAAAAAACTTCTGAGCCACAATAGCCAAAATCGGTTCTTTTGTTTTTATTCTTTTCCACTACTTAAAAAGCAAGCTTTTGACGCCTGAAAATAAAAAAGCCTCCCTTGCTAGCCCGTGCATCTTGCCATGCTGGACGAACGTAGTAATTACAATTTAGCATAGTTATAAGCACAA
>JALHST010000284.1 GCA_022865355.1 Maribacter sp.
TCCTCGGAGGTGTCCATAACCATAATATTCTCCTTCTTGAGCAATTTGGATTTTGACATGCCTTCTGCATACGTAAGCCCCATATTTCCCGCTCCTATCACTAATACTTTCATATGTTTAAATTTTATTTGTTTTTTATCAGTCAGATGTAATTCACCATTAAAAATCTCGTTTGGTATCAAGAATTAGTCTGGCTCATTTGATAAGTTATCTTGAACAATTTTAGATTAAATAAAAAGATTGCAGTCTTTGCAATTTTTTACATTTCCGTAGTATGTTTCCCGGTATTTATAAATCGTTTTTAGGGGAATCCCTGCCAAATATTTTTTGATATAGGTAACTTTGGTGGTCAACTCACCCATAGTAAAACTATAGCGCTTTTCTGTTTTCGTCTTTCTTTTTACATATAAAAACTTCATATAATATTGTTTTGAACTTTGTAACTTAAGATATCTATCTCCACAAACAAGAAAACCGCGTTAAGTCTTTGTTAAAACGGGATAGAAATTGCAATGGATCTAAAAGGACAGGCAGTCGTATCGTACCAGAATGTGGGTGCTTAACGTCAATCCCAAGGTATCATTAGTAATTTAAGCTAGGGGGCATTTACCCAATTTTTAGTTTGGGTTTTAAAGGAATTAGCTATGTCAAAATAGAGGATTTTTGGCTACAAGCCCAAATTTAAGCACTATACCCTTATTTTTTTTGGTAACATTCAATACAATCGTTTGTTCTCATTCCGCTTTTTCCAATTCGTATCTTTGTCTATAAACCGCTTTCTGCAAAGTTTCCCTTCTTTGTTTTGATTGCTTTTCATAATGTTGATTGCTTTTGATTTTATCAAGCACTTTTGTCAGCCTATACTTTCTTTTATAGCGCTTTAAAGCCCTGTCGATACTTTCTCCTTGTTCTAATTTAATTTTGAGCATGTATTTTTCTTGTTTTACAAATAGGCTCTTAAAACCTTGCTTCGAGATTTGTGTCTTAACTTCCGAATTGCCTTCTCCTTGATCTGTCTAACCCGCTCCCTGGTAATATCGAATATCTCACCGATTTCAAAAAGGCTCAATGGGCTTCGCTCCCCGATACCGAAGTACAGTCGTACAACATCCCCTTCCTTGTTCGGTAGTGTTTTTAGCGCTTCGTCTATATCCGAAAGCACCGATTCTTTCATGACCCCTTTGTCAGGACTTGTAATTTCTTTTGACTTTATTACATCATAGAGGTTGGAGGATTTCCCTTCAGTTAAAGGAGCATCCAAGGATTCATGCCTACCCGAATTTTTCATGGAGCTATTCACCCGGGCAATGCTCACATCCAATTCCCTGGCAATTTCTTCAGAGGTTGGTGGGCGCTCATGCTTCTGTTCCAAAATAGAATAGACATTATATATCTTATTGATGTCCCCAATTTTATTCAAGGGCAATCGCACCACTCTGGACTTTTGGCTTATGGCCTGTAAAATAGATTGTCGTATCCACCATACAGCATATGAAATAAATTTAAACCCCCTGGTCTCATCAAAGCGCTTGGCTGCTTTTACCAATCCTATATTGCCTTC
This sequence comes from Maribacter sp., assembly GCA_022865355.1. GTDB lineage: Bacteria > Bacteroidota > Bacteroidia > Flavobacteriales > Flavobacteriaceae > JALHST01. The sequence continues at coordinate 1,562 of JALHST010000284.1, forward strand.
ATTGATCAGATCGGAAAGCTTAAGACCTCTGGTTTGATATTGCTTTGCCACCGAAACTACAAAGCGGAGATTCGCATTTATAAGCTTCTCAAGTGCAATCTCATCACCTTCGTGTATTCTTCTTGCCAATTCTACTTCTTCATCTGCCGTAATCAAATCTATTTTTCCGATTTCTTGGAAGTACTTTTCCAACGATTTGGAATCTCTTGTTGTGATTTGCTTTGTAATCTTTAATTGCCGCATAAACCTTGTTTTTTGTTTAATTCCCTCTTAAAACCTATCATTTTTAATCAGAAATCCAAATAAAACGGAGCTTTTTTAATTTTTTTGTCTTAAGATCTATAATCTTCAAAGAATGGGCCTTGACGATTTTTTAACTGCAGCCCTAGTTTTTCAACTTCTTGAAGAAATAAGATTTTCAGCAAAAATTTGATAGCCCTGCTTCTTATAAAGTTCAATTTGTGTAGCTATATGGCCAATATTGATGTAGAAAATCGATCCAAGATTTGGAATTCAAAAAATGGGAGTATCCAAGGAATGGGCTATATAAATGACCAAAAGTTAAAAATGTGTAAACAAGACCATTAACATAGGTTTGGCATTCCTTTAACGGACAATTCCTTTTATATACGTTAGGTTGTCTAAGTAATATAAAAATTCAAAAAATGAAACATAAAAAGAAAGAACTCAATGAAAACACCACGGGTATTGACAAGCCGTTAACCCGTCATGAGCGGTGGAGGGATCATCGAAGGCATACTGCCTTGAAACGGATACAATTTTCCTAATAACGAAAAATGTTGGTTGGAAAGGGGGTGAAAGCCCTCTTTTTTATTTCATATATGTTAATCGGGGCTTTCTTTTTCCCACACTCAATACAACGCGAACTATTTAGGAAACCGAATAGACCAACCTGACCAAAAGTCCGGTCGTTTTCTAAGTCCTTCCGAATTGGATGTCTTGCATACTGTTTTATGCCGATTATTTAATCCGACCTCATTGTTTAATGTGCTACCAAAAATAGTGGGCAATAAGTGGTAATGATCATAGATTATACACCCACTACATTCACCTTAAAAGAATAGAATCAAACCTATTGAATCTATTATTAAAGTCTCTTGATATAGCGGTTAAAAAGGACGATTTTTCTGAAACACAGAACTTTATTTGAGAGTGTCCCATTCATGGTCTCTTTAAATTTCCTAATTAATTCGGCTTTTACGGGTCACTTATATCTATATCTTCATGAAGATTAAAGTTCAAAGTAGGATGATTTAAAGGTGTAACTTAAAAGATTATGCGATATATGAATTCAAACAAGTTCATTTAATATGCAGGCGCAAGCCGGTGTGCCATACGATGAGCACTACAATACTAGCTGTTATAAATCATTGAATATCTAATGTATTAATCAATTGGCAATTACTACAATCAATTCACCACGCCTTAGGGCGTAGTTCTTTGTTTTGGGGATACCGATACCCCCTAATAGGAACTCCTTTCCTTGCCAAATACTTAATAGATGATCAGCAAAAAGCCCTATTTTTTGCCAGATCATCAATTAAGGTCGCTAAAATTAGCAAATGGGCAATATTGAAGACATGCCCGCTTCTTCCCCTAAAAATCATATGAATTAGCCTTATTTTTATCGCTAATTCCTACTCGGACGTACATGGCTGTAGTACCTAATAAATGTTGTAGGGAGGGGTTAGTACTTGGGATTATAATTAAACTAATTTTATCGAGTGGATATGATCCATAAAAATGCGGAGGAGCAAAGATTGGCCGTATCCGACAATTATAAGTATTGGAAAAGATGGGGGCCCTATTTAGCTGAAAGACAATGGGGTACCGTACGTGAAGATTACAGCCACGATGCGCACGCGTGGGAATTCGTAGATCACGAAAAAGCACGAAGCAATGCGTACCGGTGGGGAGAGGAGGGTATCGGCGGATTTTGCGATTCAAGGGAAATACTGTGCCTGGCGCCGGCATTTTGGAACGGCAAGGATGCCATCTTAAAGGAACGCTTGTTCGGTCTTACCAACAATCAAGGCAACCACGGAGAGGATGTTAAGGAACTCTATTTTCATCAGGTATCAACCCCAACGCATTCGTATGCAAAATATCTCTATAAATATCCTCAGAAAAAATTTCCATATGCTCAATTGCTCAAGAAAAATTATACGCAAAGCATTGAAGAACCAGAATATGAACTGCTTGACACCAATGCCTTTAAGAACAACACCTATTTTGATTGTTTCATAGAATACGCGAAGGCCGATGTAGGCGATATTCTAATGAAGGTCACCGTGGTGAACAGAGGCCCTAAAACAGCGCCCATACATGTTTTGCCCCATCTTTGGTTCAGAAATTTCTGGAAACATAATCAGCGGTATAATCGCCCTACTATAAAAGCCATTGCAGATGATTGCGTACAATCAAGAAGCACAAGAAATGGCCGGTATTATTTGTACCACGAAGCAGGGGAGCAACTATTTTGTGAAAATGAGACCAATAATAAACGAATATATAATGTGCCGAATGAAGTTGACTATGTCAAGGACGGCATAAACGATTATGTTATCGATGGGAAGAATACCGTAAATCCTCTTAAAACCGGATCCAAATTTGCCGTTTGGCATACATTGAGTCTAAAGTCAGGTGAGAAAAAGAGTATTAAAGTACGTTTAAGTAAAAAGAAGTTATAGGACCCTTGGACGAATTTTGATGGCGTATTTGACCAACGTATACAGGAGTGTAATGAATTTTATAATGAACTTTTAAATAAGGATAAGGAACTTTCAAAAGCACACCAGATACTCGCAAAGAAGGCGTTTTCGGGACTGTTATGGACAAAGCAGTTCTATTATTACGATGTGTTCAAATGGCTTTTTGGAGGTCCAGGGGAAGCCCAGCCGTATCGTTCGGATGCTCGGAATTTTAGTTGGCAGCATCTTACCAACCGTCAGGTTATATCTATGCCCGATAAATGGGAATATCCTTGGTATGCCGCTTGGGACCTGGCATTTCACATGGTATCCTTCGTCGAGATCGACCCGTATTTTGCCAAGGAACAATTGCTTCTGGTTCTACAAGAGAACTACATGCACCCAAATGGGCAAATTCCTGCCTATGAGTGGAATTTCAGTGATGTGAATCCGCCTGTACATTCATGGGCTGTTTGGAATGTTTATGAAAAGGACATGAAACGCACCGGTGCCCCAGATTATGTTTTTTTGGAAAAAGCCTTTCAAAAACTCCTACTCAATTTTACATGGTGGGTAAACCAAAAAGATAAAAGTGGGACCGATTTATTTGAAGGTGGGTTCTTGGGCCTCGATAATATCGGCGTATTCGACCGCAACCACATGCCGGAGGGCATTACACGTATGCAGCAAGCAGATGCCACAAGTTGGATGGCCATGTTTACCTTGAATATGCTTCGGATGTCCTTAGAATTGGCCAAGACGAATACCATTTATGAAGATATGGTTTCTAAATTTTTTAGGCATTTCTTGAATATCGCCTGGGCGATGCACCATATAGGTAAAAAGGATATTTCTCTTTGGGACGACCAAGACAATTTCTATTATGATGTTGTGGAAATGTCGAACGGAATGACCAACCGTTTAAGAGTACGATCATTGGTCGGGATCATTCCATTGTTTGCTGTTGAGATTATTCATAAAGAACTATTCGATCAATTAAAACAATTTAAAATTAGGGCAGTGGAAATCGTACGGACACGACCCGATTTGGCCTCGTTGATTTCAAATATTGAAGAGTTCAATATAGAAGGCAATTATTTGTTCTCGATTATGAGAGGATTTCGTCTGGGACATCTGCTAAAACGGCTGTTCGATGAAGATGAGTTTCTATCGGACTATGGCATACGTTCCCTATCAAAATATCATGAAAAGTATCCTTTTGTTTTTCAACATAACGGTCACCATCAGATCCAATATGAAGCTGGTGAAAGTCGCAGCAATATGTTCGGCGGAAATTCTAATTGGCGGGGACCCATTTGGCTGCCCTTGAATTATTTGATAATACAATCATTGCGAAAATACTATTTGTTTTACGGGGATGACTATACGTACGAATTCCCTACGGGGTCGAAAAAGAAGCTCAATCTAAAACAAATTGCCAATGAACTCAGTAAAAGATTGATCAAGCTCTTCGAGCCCAATACCGCAGGCAAATTTCAATATCACGCCGACGATAGCTCCAAGTTTTTCACGAAGGACGAACATTTTAAGCACGAACATCTTTTCTATGAATTTTTCAATGGCGACAATGGCAAAGGCTTAGGGGCTTCTCATCAAACGGGATGGACTGCGTTGATCGCGAATCTCATTATGGAAATAGAGGATTGAGGCAGCTAAAAAGATCAATCCGTACCAAATCGTTGTCCCGACACCTAGTAAATTTGTCCTAATACCTGCCTAAATTTAATATTCAACATCTTTCATTACCCTTGATTTGGACCCCTCCAGACCCTAACATTCCTCGAACGCAATCCCCAAGGTTCAGAAATTAGGAACAAGCGACAACAGCCAGCTCCACAACGTTTTGACACAGGAATCTTGATTTCCGGACACTCAAAATTCGATTTTTCCCCCAAGCATTAATTCCTTAACTTTAACTGTAACCATCTTCCTGTCAATAATATTTGCCTTTGAAGTCAGGAAATTGGATTGCGTTTGAAGTAAATAAAATATAAACCCTTTTATTTTTTGCTATGAAAGAATTAAAAAAAGAAGACATCAGCCAGGAAGTATTCGACCTCTACGATGACTATGCACACAATAAGTTGGATCGCAAACAATTTATTGAAAAATTATCGCTCTATGCCATAGGAGGCCTGACCATCCCGTCACTCCTTAGTTTTATGATGCCCAATTATCGGGATTCCCTAATCGTGAAACCTGAAGATCCAAGAATCATTTCCGAATATATTACTTATGAATCACCGAAAGGGGGTGGAACCATCCGTGGCCTTTTATCGATGCCCGCGGATGCCAAAACCAAATTACCGGGAATCGTGGTAGTCCATGAAAATCGGGGATTAAACCCTTATATAGAGGATGTAGGACGACGGGGCGCCCTTGAAGGTTTTATAACCCTGGCCCCGGATGCCTTGACGCCCTTGGGAGGCTACCCGGGCAATGATGATGATGGTCGGGAGCTTCAAAAGAAAAGAGACCGAATGGATATGTTGCAGGATTTTATTGCCGCCTATGAATATCTTAAAAACTATAAAGACTGCAGTGGGAAGGTAGGCGTCGTAGGGTTTTGTTTCGGAGGCTGGATCGCCAATATGATGGCCGTTGAAATACCTGGCCTATCGGCCGCGGTACCTTTTTATGGTGGTCAACCTACAGCCGAAGAGGCTGCCAAGATCAAGACCCCCTTACTCCTTCAATATGCGGGTTTGGACACCCGGGTAAACGAAGGTTGGCCTGCTTACGAGGCTGCACTAAAAGCAAACAATAAAGAATATGCGGCCTATTTCTATCCAGACGTAAACCACGGTTTTCATAACAATACGACCCCTAGATATGATCAACCAGCCGCTGATCTGGCCTGGAAACGGACCATGGATTTTTTTAAGGAAAAACTCGGTTAAATTATACTGTCGAAACGTGCATCAGGGCGCGCCCGATGCTATTCGTAAAGGTTCAGGCGAAGCTATACGGAAGTTAACGCGTTGTATAGCATATATCCAAGTCATTATACTCCCGTCAAAACCACCCTGCGGTACCGGGTCAAATTGGGAAACTGGGAATCGGTTACTTCTAGAATTACATGCGCCGTATCCCCCTTTTTGAAATCTTGTGGTAGGGTTACAGTAGTGGATGCCGTATCTGGATCTCCCAATTTTATTTTTCCCTTATAGGTACCCACCTCTACATATTGCCACCAGTGGTAGGTCAGAGCATCCCCATCGGGATCTGAAGCGGATCCGCTTAATTCTACAGTACTGCCCGAGCTTACTTGTAAAGTGGCTTGATGATCAAGTTTAACGACGGGAGGATGGTTGGCATGCCGAAAATCATGTACGCACCAGTCGGCACGGGAGGCAAAGTCTAACTGCAAGGCCTGCAACCAGCGGGTTTGAGGATAGGCCATATCCATTTTACCGGTATAGGGATCATAATCGGCCACTTTTTCGCCATCTTCCCATCGCCGGGCATTTGTCATGGATTGCGCCAGACGTCCACCCCATCCGCCATATTCAGGGTGTTGCAGGTTTTCCAAGCCGACATCGATCAAATGCAAAAAAGCCGGCGAATCGCCTTCGGAGATAAAATCATATTTCTGAAAAGTTCCCCATTGCGCATTTTTGAGTTTTGTGGAATCACCGTGAATGTGTTCATCATCCCCCAGTTGTTTTTGCCCATCGCCATAACTGTAATACATCTTTGTAAGAGGCCAATGGCCGTTGATGATATTTTCCCCCATAAATTGACCTTCCAAATAGCGATGCCAGGGAACGGGAACGGCCTTTTTCCAATTATAGGCCAAACACCAAAATTGATTCGAATTGTAATAAACCTTGATATCCGGCCATTTGACAGCAATATACTTCCTGTAGGTGGCATCTTGATCCAGAATGGTATAGAGGATGGTCTTATCGGCCACTTTTTTATAGATATCAGGCCATTGGCCTGTTTTCCCAAACGCGTCTTCGATCGATTTGAGGGCCCTCGCAACGGTATTGGTACCACCCCAAACTTGAATATACAAGGGAGTCGTGTCATCGTCAAGTAACTTCTTTTTGATAAATTCGGATCCTTCGGTGTCTTTTACCATCTCGCCTTCAAAATCGATATTCCCGACTTTAATCAGGCTTTTTAGATGGGCCGCGGTGGGGAATCCTTCGGCATGTAAACTAAGCGTAGGTTGCACTTTCGCATAGGCTTCGAGCAAATCCTGCATCCAATGCGTACCCGGCCATCTCAAATCGGTTTTTTCACCATAGAGTTTCCGGGTCATCTCCATTTCGGAAATAAACTGGGTCCCCTTGCCATCCCCCTTATAGTGCCACATCGAACTGCTATAGACCAGTCCTTCAATTTTAAACTCATTTGAATACAGCAACATTCTAATAAATGAGTCTACATCGTCGATCTCCCCATCGGTGGTGACGATCGTCCTTGGTTTATCGGCAAGGGATTGGGCGTTGATTGTAGTAACAAAAAACAACAAAGCCCATAGACAAGAATGAATGGCAATTTTCATAGTATTTGAAGTACTGCTTAAAACTATTTGTCATTACCATAGGCCTTGTCCAAAAACAAATAGCGGGCATCCCCTTCAGCCTTAAGCTCCTTACTTTCGATATTGATGGCCATAACCGGAGGCGCAACATCCTTTGGTTGGGCGGCCTCCCAAGGTGGCAAGGCATCACCGTTTGGATTTCCGGTCTTGACAAAGTTGGCAAAAAAGTCTTGCATTACCTGCGATACTTTATAATCCTCGGTGGTCCAGGCATATTCGTCGGCTAATGACAAATTGCCCATACAGTACTCGATCTCGCTGGCATGGGAAGCCCCGATCGGTTCCGGCATTGTTGGGGCATTTGAGTCCTGTTTTACTGTGCCTCCGGCCAACCCTGGTGTCAAGGAGTTATCGACCAAGGGCGGACGAATTCTACTAAATAGGTAGCGATACACAGGCTGATCGCTGTTTTTTCGTTGCAGATCGA
>JALHST010000285.1 GCA_022865355.1 Maribacter sp.
CTCACCCTCCTTGGTTTCAACTTTTAGTTCCCCACCATGCGCCTTAACGATATCGTACGATAAGGATAATCCCAAGCCCGTTCCCTGTCCGGTGGGCTTGGTGGTAAAAAAAGGTTGGAAGATTTTTTCTAGCATTTTTTCAGGTATGCCTGGCCCATTATCACGAACAGAAATCAAAACCTTGTCGCCAATTTTTTTTGTACTCAACCATATAGTTGGTTCGTGTTTTTGGTTAAGGTCTTTGAACCCTCCTTTGGGGGGCAGGGGGGCCGCATAAAGCGCATTCGTGATCAGGTTTAGGATCACCCTTCCGATATCCTGGGGCACAATGTTGATGTTCCCAATCGTTTCGTCAAAATTGGTGTTCATGTTGGCATTGAACGATTTGTCCTTGGCCCGTAGCCCGTGATAGGCCAACCGCAGGTATTCGTCGCAGAGCGCATTGATATCGGTGGGCTCTTTAGTGCCGCTGCTGCTTCGACTGTGCTGTAACATCCCTTTTACGATGGCATCGGCCCGTTTGCCATGATGGTTGATCTTTTCTTCGTTTGCCTTTATATCCTTGGCCAGGTCTTTCACTCCCGCCAAATTCCCTTTTTCGGCTTCTTCATCCAATTCTTCCAGCAATTCGGTATTCAGTTCGGAGAAATTATTGACGAAATTGAGGGGGTTCTGGATCTCGTGGGCAATCCCGGCGGTGAGCTCGCCCAGGCTGGCCATTTTTTCGGATTGGATGAGTTGGTTTTGGGTGGCCTTGAGTTCTTTAAATGCTTCTTCTATTTTGTTCTTGGCCTCCTCCAGTTGCTTAAAATCGTCATAGCGCGCATAGGCGACCGAAAAAGATTCTGCCAGTGATTGAGCGATGTCGATTTGATCATCTTCCAAGGGCTCACTACTGCCCACATATAGCATTCCCTGAGCGAAGGGGACGAATTGAAGACTAAGTGATTCTGGGGGCAGATCGCCTGCTTGATATCGCTTTACTTCATGAATTTGCCCTTGCTTTAAAATCGACTCTACCCAGTCCTGGAATTGGGTGCGATCCCAATGCTCTCTAAATACTTTTTGTTGCTGCCATTTTTCAACCAGTTTCCGAACGATTTCAGTTTCCTCAAAAGGAAGTTTGAGCACGGCAATCGACTCCCCTTTAGGCGTTGATAAATAGGCCTTCACTAGCCGTTCGATTTCATTGACAATAAAAACCCCACATCGGATAAAAGGAACCCCAAGGTTCACGAGTTCTTTCCAAATCAGGGGCGTAATAAGATTAAGATCATCTGCCGTGCGCATCGAGGCGATTTCGGCACGCATCCTGTTCAAAGCGGCCTGTTGGTTTGCCTCCCGAGCCTGGGATTCAGCTGTTTGCAAATCGAGGAAACGCAAATAGATCAATCCGAAAACCTGGGCAAATTGGATCATAATGCCGCATTCCTCTTCAGTAAGTGGTTTACGGGTGATTACATAGAGAGTGCCATGCTGAAAAAAGAACGAATAAAAGTATTCTTCCGGATTGTATACCTGATTTTGGGGATTGGATAGATAGGTCGACATGGTTTGATAGTAATGCCGTACTTCGTCCCCTTTTAGTACCGTCAGCGCATAGGGTTTTTTCTGTTCCCGAGCAGGTATTATATTTTCAAATACAGGGTGGACGTGCAGACTGTAATAGTCGAGTATCCGCATAACCTCATCGCTATTGGAAACGGTCGTGAGCCATAGTTCTATAGCATCATTGGCATCATCAAAAATTCCGACCCCGGTGCGGATTGCCTTAATATCCAAATCATTTAATTGTTGGAACAGAATTGCCGAAGTTTCCGATAGCTCAGAACTATTTCGCATGGAAACGGTACGGGTACTTACTTTTTCAAGGGCGGTCTCAATAGCGAGTATTCTGCTTTTCTGTTTTAATTCGTACGTGCGTTCCTGTAGTTTTTTTTCAAGGGTAGCAATTGTTTCCTTAAGAAGTTTTGCCTCTTTCTTATCCATGTCTTATTATAGTACCCGCTTAATGTTTACTTATTCCGCGGTTTGTGGCTCGATAACATTTGCGATCTTAGTAATTAGATTCGCCGGAAAACCGGCCAATTGCGCATGCTCTCGAATTAATTCTTCACTGGGCGCCAAATAGATGCAGTAAATCTTATCACCCGCAACATAACTATGGATCCATTGAATATCCGTACCCAGTCTGCAAAGGACTTCATTCGATTTTTTAGAAATTTCTTTGAGTTTTTCCGCGGAAAACCCACTAACATTTGAAATGTTTCGTTCAATTATAAATTTTGGCATGTCATTTTGGTGTTAAGAGCGTATGATTATGTGAATAAGATTCTAGTTTACCGAAACACTGATAGCATTTTCTTTTACCAAGGTCTGGAAAACAACGCAATATCGTTCCGTTAATTTGATTAATGTATCGATTTTTTCATTTGATTCATTGGTATCGAGCTGAAATCGTAGACGAATGTCCGTAAAACCTACGGGAACATTTCTATCAATGGATAAGGTACCCCGAAAATCCAGATCGCCTTCCACCAGAATTTGGGCATCCTGCAAATCAAAATTGATGGCGGTCGCCACCGTCCTAAGTGTAACCCCTGCACAGGCAGCCAATGACTCCAACAACATATCACCAGCACAAACCGCGAGGCCATCGCCACCTGTGGCCGGGTGTAAGCCGGCCGTTACCAACATTTTTCCCGAATCGATTTTACAGCTGATACCTGCTCCCAAATGTGCCGTGGCCTTTAAGGTTATCAAAGCCGATTCTGGCGCTGATCTATATTTTTCCTTTAAGGGTTCCTGAATGTTTTTGAGTCGAATTAAGTCCATTTCACTGAGCATTAATTCCTTATTATCTAAATTACTAATAAATTCCTTCCGATATACTTTTAATCCGAATAATCAATGGTATAGAAGACCACCAATTCAATTATAAATTTTGAGCCTTCAACTTCTTCTGGCTCTCTTGTCATCCCGATAGTCCCGATAGCCAAAGGGATCGGGACCCCCATGTGCTTTTACGATATCGTAAGATAAGGATAATCCCAATCCCGTGCCCTGCCCGGTGGGCTTGGTGGTGAAAAGGTCGGTTTCCATTATCTATAATTGTTTTTTCATTTTTTAAAGAGCCATAGGCTCGTGTTATTTTTTAACAACGGATTTTAATCCGTTGTATAATGTCCGAATTAC
>JALHST010000286.1 GCA_022865355.1 Maribacter sp.
CATAGGTCGTACCTAAAGGCACGAGGATTTGCTTTGATTCTTATTGCTACCCATGGGTTGTTCCTAACGGAACAAAGCACGAACCCTCCACTGGCGTATTTGAGGTACCTGCCTGCCGGCAAGGCTGGCAGGCCTTCGTTGGGAAGGTTATGAGGGCCTTCGTCAGACGAAGCTTGTGTTAGTAGGCGTAGTCTGATGTTGCGAAAGAGTTTAATCATGTAAATCATTTTTAATCAAGGTCCTCAGTTCAGAAATTTTATTCAATGCACCTTGCATGTTTCCAAATGAACCATCCCTATTATCTTTATATATTTTAAATAGCACGATGGTAGATGGTTTCTCAAAGAAATTTTTGGTATCATTTGGTTGGCAATGATCCCGCCATTTAAAATCTGAAAAATCTTGTTTTACTACGGGAATCCAGTCATTGTTGAAGGAGTTTTCGACATCCTTTAGGCTTTCATATAATTTATATAGACTTTCATCGTAATAGGAGATCAATTCAATTTGTAGCCGTTTGTTTGAGATGGTCTCAATCCCTTTCGCCTTTAATACTTCAAAAGCGCTCGATTGCGATTTAAACCGTTCAAAACAAATAATTTCCCCCATCCAAAGATTGAGACTGTCATTCTTATAATTTTTATTGGCTACTTGTTCCAGGAGGCGATCGGTTAAATCCATTGCCCGTTTATTCTTAATTAATTCTATACATATCAAGACAGAATCCCGTTCGAGGTTTTGGTCTATTAGGGAAAGGATTTCTTGTTCGAATTTTTTGCCCTTGCGCCCGTCATTCCAATTGTTGATGCTCAAAGCGATTAAAATACCGATGACGACCAATAGAATTTCACCAGTGGCGTATTTGAGGTAATTCATGGTTTTGCCTTGTGTAAGCTGATTTTTGCGGAGGTTGTGAAAGAGTTTCATCATGGGCTAGGGGATGGTCATTCGTTATTTCTTTTAAATTTCCTTTATTATTTTTTCGGTGGCAACCTCACTTCTTTCATTTCTCGTGCGATCTCCCACATACACTATGAATCTAATTTATCCAATTCATTCTGAATAAGTAGCCGGACTCGTTTATATTCCTCGATAAGGTCAAGATCGGTCTTCATTAAATACTTCCTACCTTCCCGATGCGCCCTGGTCCATGAAATGTAAAAATGATCCGTAAACAAGGCTTCATAATCATTGGGGGTGAGGCCCTCGCCTTGAACCAAATTAAAATGTAATACAATGTGATTGTCGAATGGTTGATACTCCGAATTGACCAGACTGTTCGTCGATAAAATATTGGGAACGGTGACTTCATGGAGCGTTAAGATTTCCTTCCCCAAATCCTTGTTCGTAATAATTTGGATTCCATAATCTTTCATGGCCTGATAGGCAATATTTGATAGGGATACATTTAGTTTGGGTATCCTGGATAGATGAAAATTGCCCGGGAGGGAGTCCGAAAAAGGCATTCTTTTTTGCAAGGCATCCAAAACAATTTTACTAGAATGATTCAATTCCTGCAAGAATTCGATATCGTATTGCAAACTTTTAATGTTAAGATCGAGATTTTCGGCCAAATCCTGCAGCAAGATCTTTTCTTTTTCCCGGTCCTTTCTCCATTCATTCCATGTATTGATCTGCAAGGCGATTAAAATCCCGATAACCACTAAAATGATTTCGCCAAGCGCATAGAGCAGGTACTTGCCTGCCGATGAAGCAGGCCTGCCTGACGATAAGGCAGGTTTTGTGACCTTGTTTTGGGTGAGGAGTTGTTGGCGGATTTTCCTAAAAAATTTGATCATGAAATGGTTGGTTTGTAATCGGTAAACTAATGTAGTGAAATCGAAAAAATTAAAAGACCTTTCCCATTGGTAATTGGCCGGATTCATATTAATCTTACAACCAGATTGATCATTTAAGGAAAATTTTCCTTTTACGTTTTGATGGCTTGCGCCCAAGCATCGATTTCAATCTGCCGATCCGGAAGTAAGATGTTCAGGTAGGCTTCCCATAAATTACTTTATTGACAATCATTGTGATCAGTGCGGCCTGCATCTTAAACCTCGCTTTTATTAACCCCTATAAATGCCTACATTTAAGGTAACGATCTGTTTTGATATGAACATCCGGACCTCTATTTTTTTTCTTGTGTTGCTAATTGGGATTGACCCAATAGCCATCGCTCAGGATTTCATCTTGCCTAATGAAACAACGAAAATCCCAGTACTTTTTCAAAATGAAAGGCCCATTTCCATCAAGTTGGCATATGATGCAAGAGCCATCAAGAATACGACCGATAGTACCTATGTCGCCTCCATCCTATATTATAAGAACGACGCACCATCCTTTGATTCAATGGCCATCAGACTGCAAGCGCGCGGAATTTATCGGCGCAAGCAGTGCTTTTATACGCCCTTAAAAATGAGGTTCAAGAAATCGCTCACAAAAGGAACAATCTTCGAGGGCACTAAAAAATTAAAAGTAGTCTTACCCTGTTCCAAGGGAACGTATAATAATGATGATGTGGTCAAGGAATATATGGGCTATAAGCTGTATGAAATAGTGTCCCCAATCCATTTTAAGACGCGATTGGCCAACATTGAACTGATTCAGGATACAGGGCGCAAGACAAACCATGAGGCATTAAAAGGGTTTTTTATTGAAGACCTTGATGCCGTGGCAGCGCGGGTTGATGGCAAGGAACTGAAACGCAACTTCCATCCGTTGCAACAGGATGGCTTGAGTTCGGTCAGGAACGCCATTTTTGAATACCTTATTGGCAACACCGATTTTTCAATGACCTCGCAGCATAATTATAAACTAGTATTTGTCGACAAAAAAGTAATCGGCATCCCGTATGACTTTGATATGTCGGGCTTAGTGGATGCGAGTTATGCCGCGGTTTCGGGGGTCGAGAACATGCCTGACCAAATAACCGAGGTTACCGAACGTCTGTACAAGGGATATCAATGGGATGTGGCCCTTTATCAGGAAGTGCGACAGGAATACTTGGATCATAAGACTGAAATGCTCGAAACGGTAGACCGCCTACAGGAATATTTTGAACATGAAGACCAATTCATTCAGGCCAGAAGGTTTATAGTGGAATTTTTTGAAATACTTGAAAGTGATACAAACTTCAATAGTAAAATCCTTAACCGTGCCAGGGAATAAGCGGGAGGTTTAATAGGGAATATAGGGTTTCGCTTGAATGTCGGGGTATTTTGAGACGATCAGCGAATCTATTTGGTCGATATCCTGCTCGATCCTTGAATAGGTTTTCGTAATTCTTTCGGTAAAAAATAGGAGGTCGATCAAAAGATTGGCAAATTCGCGGTTTTGCAGAAGTTCACCTTTTGAAGGGGGGAAAATCGACGTATGACGGGTGACGTTCCATTCTGCGCCTTCCAAACTTGAACGTACTTTGGTCCTGTCGACGGTCTTATTTAAAAACGGCCGAAGTTGTTCATCTACAAAACGATGCTGCAGCGCCTCAAACGCAATTAGCAGCTCCTGATTGGTTTTGAGGTCGGCTAGCTTTTTCCGCATGACGGGGGAAGTGATCAAGGTAAAATCTCCCGACCCACTGAGTGCATCATATAGGGTGGTGGGTCTTCCGGACACCCATTCCCAAGTGAGTTTGTCTATGTCGCGATCAAAATCGTCCTCCTTAATCGGTGCCTCGGGAGCATTGATACGGGACAATAAACGCTCTGCCACGGCGATTACTTCCCCCATCGTACCGCGGCCATGATCCAGAAGAAATTGGTTGAACTCCAATTCTTCCGCCAGATCTTGATAAATGCGCCGCTCTTCCTTGGTATTGATACGTGCCTGATTCCAGGTATTAATTTGGAGGGCGATCAAAATACCGATGACTACCAATACAATTTCTCCAATTGCGTATTTAAGGTACCTGCCTGCCGGCAAGGCAGGTTTGCCGTTTTTATTTTCCATTAGTAGTGATTGTCGTATTTGCCGAAAGAATTTGATCATTGTCTTAATGTTTTGTCCCTTTAGGGACAAGAAATTGGTAGCTTAAAATGGCTTTTCTGGTTTTCCGTGCCTTTAGGTACGGGATGTATTATGGTATTGCTTTTAAAATGTAACGTTCATCGAATTCAATATTGAATTCCTTCAACAATTGTAAAAATTCTTCAGAAAACGATTTTGTTTTATGATTTTGCTCCTGATTTTTGATATACTCATTATATGGGTACCTCCGATTTTGAATACGAAAAGGCCCCATAACCTGCTTGCTAAGAAAATTTTCGATTTACAAAGCCTTTGGTGTTTATCCATTTTGATGCGTCTTGTTTTACCTGTTTCATCAAGTCGGATAAAGATAGGGTTGGCCGCATTCCGAATAAATTAAGAACAGGGTCTGGCTTTCCATTAATTTGTAACACCTTATGGCCGTGGTTCTGGATGATTCCCGAGATGTATTTATACAAGTCATCGCGCCATTCTTTCTTGATAAGGCATTCCCTTTCTGTTACCGCAAAAACGGTTTGGATATGAATTTGTGTATAAGTGTTTGCCATAAAACGGTATTCATAGGTCGTACCTAAAGGCACGAAGATTTGTTTTCATTGCGATTGCTACCCATAGGTTGTTCCTAACGGAACAAACTACCAACTCCCCAATGACATATTTTAGTCACCTCCCTGCCGACAAGACCGGGTTGGATACTTTGATCCACGCAGGGAGGCGTTGCCATGTTTTATGGAAGAAGGTAATCATTCGTTTTTTTTTTAGTGTATTTTTTATTTTCTATTCATCAATGCCGCATCGATCAATTTGATGACCGCTTCCGTTTTTTGGGCCGTTTGTGTTTTAATTACAGTTGAATTTTTTCGTAAGGTGCCCCTAAAGCTAAGCATATTAAAAAATTCTATATCCTTTAACCAATGGTCGTAGTCATTGGGTATCCACAAATTATTTTTGCTTTTAAAATGTTTTTGATATAGGGGAGTTACCACTGCGGGCCATAGTTGGTCCTCCAACCTTCTGGTTTCTTGCATGAGGGTCGGGTAGTCTACCTCGAACAAGGTTAGTATTGCCTGGCGCAAACTGTCAGATCGTATAATATCCAAACCTGTCGATTTCATGGTTTCAAAGGCCGAGGAGGTTAA
>JALHST010000287.1 GCA_022865355.1 Maribacter sp.
CCGCGTTGTGCCCCCAGTAGCCTCCCTATATTGAATGGAAGTTAGTCCGTCACCATGAAATGCCACATCGGCATAGGCCGAATTGGGCTCAAGGCTTTGGCGGAAAATCAAACAGGCTTTGCGATGTGGATCTACCCCTTTGGTCAACCAGGCTATACTGGCGGTCAGTGAAACGTCGCCCGACATCTTTTTCCATACATAGAATAGTTCATCGTTATCGAACCACATATTGGTTCCACTTCCCGAAACCGTATAGCTTTTGTCGGCCGAATCGTATTGTACCGCACCCGCATGTTTTACGGCACCGATGTCGGTAGACCCCTCAAAAATGCCCACTTGCTGGGCGTTACTAAACATACTCATCAGGAATCCCAATCCTATTAAGGCCATTTGATGTATCTTCATAATGAAGGTTGATTTTCAGTATCTTAAATGTAACTAAAAAAAAAGCGATTCTACACGGTAAACCGATTATTCTGGTTTTAAGGCTTCTGTAAATTAACGACGTTTATGAAAATAGCATTTCGAATTTACTCATAATTTCTATCGATGGTAAAATATGGTCTTTGTACTTTTGCGCAAACTTGGGAATATGAATTCAAGACAGGCCCAGCTTGCTGCTTTTGATCGTTTGCTGACCATTATGGACGAATTGCGCTCACAATGTCCGTGGGATCGAAAACAGACCATCCAGACGTTGCGACATTTGACTATCGAGGAAACCTATGAATTGGGGGATGCTATTTTGGACAACGATCTGAACGAGGTCAAAAAGGAATTGGGAGATGTACTTTTACATATCGTCTTTTATGCGAAGATCGGTTCGGAAACCAATGATTTTGACATAGCCGATGTCTGTAACGATATCTGTGAGAAACTGATTCACCGTCATCCGCATATTTATGGCGACGTAAAAGTCAAAGACGAGGAGGAAGTAAAACGCAATTGGGAGAATATAAAGTTACAGGAAGGCAAGAAAAGTGTTTTGGAGGGCGTTCCCATAAGTCTGCCGGCCCTCGTGAAGGCGAACCGTATCCAGGACAAAGTCGCCGGGGTAGGCTTCGATTGGGAACGGCCCGAACAAGTATTCGAAAAAGTACAAGAAGAGCTGGCAGAGCTGCAGGAGGAAATACAATCTGGCAATCCGGAGAAAATGGAATCGGAATTTGGGGATGTACTTTTTTCATTGATCAACTATGCCCGTTTTTTGCAGATCAATCCTGAAAATGCCTTGGAACGTACCAATAAAAAATTTATTAAACGATTTCAGTATTTGGAAAAAAAATCAAAGGAAATCGGAAAATCGTTAAAGGAGATGACCTTGGCTGAAATGGACGTCTTTTGGGAAGAAGCCAAACGGATCAAGTAGGCAATTGTCCAGGCTCCATCGTTCATTTATCCAACGAGGCCATGGCGAAAATGACAGTTTAGATGCACTTGTTATTCGAGCCATTAACAATGAATTTTGACTTTGTACGATTACCAATTAGCAAGCAACCAACAACCCATACGACCTTTTGTTTAAAAATTACACCAAGGAATTTCGGTACAACATCACGCTCTCCGTTCCGGTTATTCTGGGAATGTTGGGGCATACCTTTGTGCAATTTGCCGATAATATTATGGTGGGACAATTGGGAACTGCCGAGCTGGCTGCGGTATCCCTGGGGAATAGCTTTGTCTTTATCGCCATGTCTTTAGGAATTGGTTTTTCCACGGCCATCACCCCTTTGGTTGCCGAGGCGGATGGAGCGGGGAATACCGCCGATGCTAAAAGTGCCTTTCAACATGGTTTGGTGTTATGTACCTTTTTAGGACTGTCGCTTTTTGGTATCATATTATTGGCCAAGCCCCTAATGTATATGATGAAGCAACCACCTGAGGTGGTTGAACTGGCTAGACCTTATTTAGACTTGGTTGCTTTCTCGTTGGTGCCACTCATAATCTTTCAGGCTTTTAAACAATTTTCAGATGGCCTATCCCAGACAAAGTATCCTATGTATGCCACGATCCTTGCCAATGTGGTGAATATTGTTTTGAATTATTTATTGATTTTTGGTTCTTTTGGTTTTCCCAAGCTTGGAATCGTCGGGGCCGCCATTGGTACCTTGGCCTCACGCATCATCATGGTATTTTATTTGTGGCTCTTGATGAAGCACAAACCGAGGTTTCATGACTATGTCACCGATTTTAATTTCAAGAGCCTGAAAAAAAAGGTTTTTAAAAAGATCATCGATCTTGGATTTCCTTCGGCCCTACAAATGTTTTTTGAAGTAGCCATTTTTACCGCGGCCATATGGTTGAGCGGGGTGTTGGGAAAAAATGCCCAAGCCGCCAATCAAATAGCCCTGAATCTTAGCAGTATGACCTTTATGTTTGGTATGGGCCTTGGCGTGGCCGCGATGATTCGTGTGGGCAATCAAAAGGGCTTGCTGAATTTTACCGAACTCCGAAGAATTGCGCAGTCGATTTTTCTATTGACTCTTTTACTCGAAATCATCTTTGCTGCCTTATTCTTGATAGGTCGGTTCTGGTTGCCAACCATGTATCTCGATATTGATGACGTTTTGAACCTTTCCGACAATACCGAGGTTGTCGGTTTGGCAGCACAATTGCTTCTGGTAGCGGCCTTTTTTCAGATATCCGATGGCATTCAAGTCGCAGTGCTTGGGGCGCTCCGCGGATTACAGGATGTAAGGATCCCTACCCTAATTACCTTTGTAGCCTATTGGGCCATCGGTTTCCCAATTTCGTTTTTTTTGGGACTGCATACTGATTTAAAGAGTATCGGTATTTGGATCGGACTGCTAGCAGGTCTTAGCGCGTCGGCGATTATGTTGTATATTCGATTTAATTATTTGACAAAAAAGTTGATTACAAATGGAGCTACCTAAATTCTTATTGGGCGATAATACCGACTATCCATCGGCCATATTTGTTGTACATACCGAATATCCCCGTTTTATCATCAATCTTGAAAATGACGAAGTTGAATGGTTCGAGGATTTCTCTACTGAGGACAAAGCAGATCTGGAAGCAGAGACTGAGAACTTGATTATAGAAGCCACGGCATTTTATGACCGGGAAGTGGCCCGGTATGAAGAATAATAAGTATGCTCGAAGAACTCGTACATCTTGATCAGGAACTTTTTTTGTATCTCAATAATCTTGGCAGTCCGACTTGGGATGGCTTTTGGCTGTTCTTGACGAACAAATGGCGTTCCATCCCTGTATATCTTATTATTTTGGTACTTGCCTTTAGGTACTTTGGCATCAAGAAAAGTATTGTCCTTGTTGTTACTGTTGCCGTGCTTATTTTATGTTCGGATCAGCTGGCCAATTTTTTTAAATATGGGGTCGCTCGCCTTCGCCCGTGCTATGATCCGGATATGAACGGATTGATGCGATTGGTGCAGGATAACTGCGGAGGTAAATACGGATTTTATTCGGCCCATGCCGCCAATGCCACGGCTTTTGCATTTTTCTTTTCCAAGGTCTTAAAGCCGAAGATTCATTATATCGGATTTTTCTTGGGTATTTGGGTTTTTTTTATTGCCTATAGTAGAATCTACATTGGGGTCCATTATCCAATCGATGTCTTGACCGGGGTACTCTTAGGAGGAGCGTTAAGTTATATCTTTTATAAATTGTACCTGTTGGCACTCCCGAGGTTTTGATCTAAGCTGAGAAAAAGGCGCTGTATGTCAAGGTTTTTCTTGATAGATGCGCAATAACTTGTCCGCTGCCTGAAAAGGGGATATTTTTTCTTCCATCACGTCATTCAATAAGGTCCCGAGTTTTTTCTTGACACTTTTATGGGCGTAAAAATTTTGCTTTAATCGGTCATCAATGGTCTGCAATAGCCAACTTTTATTTTGGTTTTTCCGATTCGAACTTAGATACCCTGATTTTCTGCCTTGATTTACATACTCCCGAATTATTTCCCAAATTTCGTCGATGCCTGTTCCTTCTATAGCAGAGCACATCATTACATTCGGGACCCAGCCGTTTGGCTTGGGCGGAAATAGGTGTAGTGCCCGTTTAAATTCGGTTTTTGCCGTTCGGGCGGCCTCTTTATTGGTGCCGTCGGCTTTATTGATGACGAGCAAATCGGCCATCTCCATGATGCCCCTTTTAATTCCCTGAAGTTCATCGCCTGCTCCGGCCAATTTTAGTAAGAGAAAAAAATCAACCATGCCGTGAACGGCCGTTTCACTTTGTCCGACCCCTACGGTTTCAATCAAAACGACACTGTATCCGGCCGCCTCGCATAAGATAATCGATTCCCGGGTCTTACGTGCGACCCCCCCTAATGTTTCGCTCGAGGGGGAGGGCCTAATAAAGGCGTTGGGGTCTTTGACCAATTCCTGCATACGAGTCTTGTCACCTAAGATACTTCCCTTGCTCTGAGAACTCGTTGGGTCAACAGCGAGTACGGCAACTTTCTCGCCCAGGGCCGTCAATTTTTTTCCAAAAGTTTCAATAAACGTACTTTTCCCAACGCCGGGTACCCCGGTTATTCCAATTCGAATGGCGTTCGATTTTTGGAGGAGACATTTTTCGATTATCCAACTGGCCTTTTGCTGATCGGCCAATTGCGAACTTTCCACAAGGGTAATGGCGCGGGCCAAAGCGGTTGTGTTTCCGTTAAGCAATTGTTCGACAAGTTCTTCGGCCGTGGGAATTTCCTTGCGTTTCCGTCGTACTTTTGAAATACTTTCAGTGTCGGTATTTTTCTTCGTTCTCAAATTTATTGGTTGATTGGTACCTTGACAGCCGTTTCATCCCAAGACAGTACCAGATATACGTTTTGTCCGTTCTGAAAATCAATGTGAAAACTTTCTTGTGGCGACGCCAAAATTTCAGTAGGTACTTCTATTTGCAATGCATCCTGCTCGGGCTTTCGGGTTGTTTCCTTGCCGCCGCTCAGTATCTTCACCCCCCAATCTGGGACTTCCTTGTTAAATAGCACCAACCAACTTTCTTTTTTTGGTATCGTCCAAAGCGAGTACGTTCCTGCGGGCA
>JALHST010000288.1 GCA_022865355.1 Maribacter sp.
AAGTTTCATTTTCGGAAATCGATTGAAGACTGTACCGATTCAAGGAATTGCCCCTTCCATAAATGAGGTTCAATACTGTTCATAAGTGCGGGAAAAATATTAAATTACTTCTATAATTTATCCCATCTTTGTGCTGATTTTGAAATTTTAGGCCCACACATAAAAATAAAATGAACCGATGAAAATTTATGTAAAATTTGATTTTAATTTTACCTGTAAAGCCATTTTAAGGGAACAGTTGGACATGTTGGGGGTGCCCTATCAGACGAATGGCACCTCGTATATCACTATTCAAGGAAGTCTTTACCCTGTACAGTAAAAAGAATTGCCCAAAAATTTAGGAAGGTACGGTATACATATAATCGATGATCAAAAACTGGAATTGGTGGAAAGAATAAAAGATTCTATAACCGAAATGCTGGCCTATGATACCATCCAACTTTATAAAATATCGTCTTACTTGGCCGATAAACTAAACTATTCCTATAGTTATCTCTCGAATCTTTTTTCAGAGGCTACCTATACTTCGATTGAAAACTTTATAATCCTCAAAAAAGTAGACCGTGCAAAAGAACTAATGGCAGAAACCAATCTCACGCTGACGGAAATTGCCTTTCGGTTGAATTACAGTAGTGTAGCGCATCTATCGGGCCAGTTCAAAAAACAACGGGATTGACACCCTCGGCTTACCATAGAATTTTGAAAAAACGCAAGAAACGCCATTTAAACACCAATAATTAGCACTGATGAAACTTACGAATCTCAATATTGTACTTGCCGATGATGATGAGGATGATCGATTGCTTTTCAAGGAAGCCATCGAAGACTTGAAAATCAAGACCAAATTATCCTTGTTT
This sequence comes from Maribacter sp., assembly GCA_022865355.1. Lineage (GTDB taxonomy): Bacteria > Bacteroidota > Bacteroidia > Flavobacteriales > Flavobacteriaceae > JALHST01. The sequence goes on from JALHST010000288.1 coordinate 858, forward strand.
ACCGATGGCAAGGAATTGATGGATTTCTTGGTACTGCCCAATATTGTGCTGCCCCACATTGTGTTCCTCGATTTGAACATGCCAAAAAAAAATGGCATGCAATGCTTAAAGGAAATTCGAAAAAACAAAGCGTTTGACCAGGTATCGGTAGCCATCTATTCGACCTCTTCCTCCGAGTCGGATATTGAACAAACCTTTGTAAATGGGGCAAATATTTATTTAAACAAGCCCAATAACTTTCGTAAATTGCAACAAGCGGTTGAAAAAATCCTACAAATAAATTGGCAATATCATTCTTCCAATCTGAATATGGACAATTTTCTGCTTAAATTATGATATTTACAAAAGGGAATTTACATGCGATTTAAATGAACCGCGGAGGCTACTGGTTAACCTGCCAATTGTTCCGGAGGCCACAAAGCCATAAATGAGAAAAAATATCGGGGGCGTTCAATAAAAAGACATGAATATTCGACGCATATTTTCTTCATTGTCTCCTTATAAATTATTGCTGGGCATTACGGTATTCCTATTATTCCTAATTGCCAGCATCTCCTATAAGCAAATAAAAAATCTGCAAAAGTCTGCGGATCTTGTGTCACACTCCCTTATTGTGGACAAAGAGATCAATACCTTGTTTTCCTATTTCAATGCGCTTGAATCAATGGCATTTCGATCGGTAATCGTTCGTGATTCGATTTTCCCCTTTTTACAAAAAGATTATACCGACCAAGTCGATACTTCGCTTGCCAAACTATATGAACTAACACAGGATATCCCCGCACATCAAAAGGCGTTGGACTCGATTACCTTGTTAAAAGATAGCCTGTTCGCTTCCTACTCGGCCTTGAGCAACAAAATGGATTGGCCGATGGACGAGGACGTAAACGTGGTGGATGAAGTAAAAACGATTGCCACCATCAGCAATCACTTACGGCAATTTAAAACTACCTTGACGTTTACCAAAAGTAATCTTTTACAAGAGCGTCTTGCCAAATACAGTACCCAAACGACCATTACCCACATAACTTCGCTGCTGTTGGCCTTATTTTCACTTGGGGTATTCTTAATTGCCTTTCGCACGATTGATAGTGATCGCAAGCGAATAGCGTCTTCCGAGGGGTTATTAAAAAGCGTGCTTCGCAGTACCGATAATATCATGAACTATTATGAACCGATTCTCGACAAAGCTGGAAAAATCAGCAACTTCAAGATTGTCTTCGCCAATGAATGCAATAAAGATTATCTTGGCTTAAATCCTGAAGAAATTACGGGAAAAGCAATTTCTGAAGTTTTCCCGTTATTCTCCATCAACGGTGAATTTAATGATCTAGTACGTTGCGTAGAGCAAGAAGAGACCATCGACCTCGAACAGCAGATTTCGGTCCATGGCCAGAAAATGTGGTTCCTGACCATTATAAAACCGCTTTCCATTGGCGTGTTGGTTACGGCCCGCAACAACACCTCCGAAAGAGAAGCCGAGGAAAAGCTTCGATTGGCCAATGAATCGCTGATCAACAAGTACAACGAACTCGAAACCACTCAGGCCTTATTGCATAGCGTTCTTCAAAGCACGAAGAATGTGATCATGTCGTTCGAACCCATTCTTGATCGTGCGGGAGTACCCACCGATTTTAATTTCCGTTTTATCAATGAACGTATCATTGAGGTTACTGGAGGCCGTCCTGAAAACATTGTCGGAAAAAAAGTATCCGAG
>JALHST010000289.1 GCA_022865355.1 Maribacter sp.
AACAGGTTTTTCAAATACGGAAGAAGAAGCCGTTAAATTAACGAAGGTTGTTCCTTTTTTATTAGAGGATGAACTCACAAAACACGGTGCGCATTACTCCAAAGGAGATGATTGGGCGTCTTATGTGAAACAAGACGGGTTATTAATTACAGGACAAAACCCAGGCTCTTCTGAGGCTGTAGCTAAGTTGCTTTTAAAGGCACTTAAAGGAAAAAAATAGATGTTCAATAATAATTTTAAAAATAATTAAAAATGAAAAGATCTCTAATTACTTCAATACTTATATCTATTGGAATATTACTGTTTACAGCATGCGAGACCAATCAATCCATGATGGACGGATATGGAACACATGGCTGGGGAATGGGATGGTGGTGGATCATTGGCGTTATTTTCCTTATAACAATAGTTTGGATAGTAATAAAATATGTTAACCAAAACCAGAATTCCGGCTCTGGTAAATCAGCCCTCGAAATATTAAAAGAGCGTTACGCCAGCGGAGAAATAGACAAACAGGAATTTGAAGAACGCAAGAAGAATTTAACATAAAATAGTAAATAAAATTAAGAACTATTGTAAAATATAAAACTTATAAAAATGAAGAAAGAACATGTACCAGCAGGTAGTGATGTTTCCGCTGGAATTTTTGAATGTAACAAATGCGGTAAACAAATTACAACTCCTTCTGTAAGCTCATTACCTCCTTGTCCAAAATGCAATAATGGAGATTGGAAAGTAATAAGTGGGGTTGGAGATGCTAAGGAAGATCCTTATCCCTATCAAAAAGAATAATTATTGAAAATAGGTTAGAACCTAAAGATAAATGTATATTTTATAGGATGTCTGCCACCTTTGATAAAAAAATTAGAAAAAATAAGAATTCCGTTAAGAAAAAAAAGAAATGCTAACTTTTTAATTTAAGTCATGGATAATTTTCAAGAGATTTACCAAAACACTATTAACTATTTTACCCAAAATTATATCAGTTTAGGGTTAACATTATTATAAACAGTAATTATATCAAAAAGAATATGACAATGATCACAAAGAAAAAAGTATTAGAATTATCTGAAATACATAGTACATTTTGTGTTTCAATTTTTATACCCACACATCGTGCCGGAAAAGAAACCATTAGCGGAAAAGATGCTTTAAATCTTAAAAATCAACTGAAAGATATTAAGTTGAAACTTAGTCAGAAAGGCATGAGTGTACAGGATATTGAAAAGTTTGTAAAACCTATTAACGACTTGGTAAATGACAGCAAATTTTGGAGACATCAATCGGATGGATTAGTAATTTTTCTGTCGGATAATTTATATGAAAAATATACTGTACCGGTTTATTTTGAAGAGTTTAACTACCTATCCAATGAATTTTATTTAAAACCATTAATGCCTTTATTTAATAGTGATGGATTATTTTATTTGCTCACTCTTAAAATGGATGAAGTTAAATTTTATGAAGGTACAAGACATAGTATAACAGAAATTGTAATTGATGACTTAGTCCCTTCCCAAATAGAAGATAGAGTTGGTTACGATTATGAACAAAAAAGTTTACAATCTAGATCACATCAAGGTAACAAAGGAGATGGTATGTTTCACGGTCATGGAGATAGCGAATCCGAATTGAAAAACGAATTAATGAGGTATTTCAGGGCAATTGACAAGGGTTTAATGACCATTTTGCATGATGACCAGAAACCTCCATTAGTGGTTTGTAGTTTAGATTTTCATTTCCCAATTTATCGGGAAGTAAATTCTTATCAAAATCTTTTTCCACAACATATTTCTGGTAATCCAGCCGACAAGGATGTTTTCTTATTGCATGAAGAAGCTTGGGAATTATTACAACCTTACTTTAGTAAAACCCGACAAGAAAAACTCGATCAATTTTCAAAATTTATAGGAACGGGAAGGACTTCATCAGACATTAATGAAATTTTACCTGCTGCTCTTGAAGGAAATGTAGATACACTTTTTCTGGAAAACAGAGCAGATATTTTTGGTGTCTATAATCCCTCAACCCAAGAAATAAACATTCAAGATACCCATCAAATCCCAAATGTTTCTTTAATGAACCTTGTTGCAATGAAGGTTTTAATAAAAGGCGGAACAGTATATTTATTCGAAAAAGAAGATATGCCTGATGTTTCCTCTAAGATAAATGCACTTTTTAGATATTAAGGAAACTTAAACCGCCAGCACCTAACAGCACCTAAAAAAATGACGGTGGGTATTGGGAATATAAGCAGTTGTGCATTTAATAAACATTGTGCAGATTGACAGTTTAGTGTTCCAAAGCCGCCACTTCTTTTAGCTGCGAACCGTTAAAACTTCAATAAAATATTTCTCTAATCTCTTGTTTTTGTCCCATAAAACCTACGTTTTACAGAACTGTTGAATATTTTTTCAAAATTATCCGTCATGCTAGTTTCTCATTAGAAATTATGAGCCGAATAAAAGTTCTAATCGGCTCATGAAATACAATTGGCAACAAAAAGATTGGCCTAATTTTCAATACCAAACCGATGCTGTTGAAGTTTTACACTCCAATTTTTTTAGTGTTCCTTGAATTTATACAATCGAAGCGGTTTTTCGATACTTATAAAGTAGGAAGATTTAGAATGTAGTTAGTACTTCTTCCACCTTCACCAGTATCTAATAACACTCCTTTTTCCACCAAATCTTGAATATCTCTAAGGGCAGTATCTCTATGAACTTTTGTCATCTTTGCCCATTTAGATGAATGTAGCTTGCCAACGAAATCACCTTGAAGCTTATTTATCATTTCTACTTGTCTCTCATTGAATTGGGTGGTTTTGTGCAACTCCCAGAATTTTCCCTTAACCAGTATTTTGGATAATGCTTCATCCGTTGCTTCAAGTGCTTCGGTCAAACGTTCAAAATACCACACAAGCCATTGGGTAACATCCATGCTTCCTTTTTGGGTTGACTCTAATATGTCATAATACCCATTTTTAGATTTCATGATTTGAGCCGACATACTGTAGAATCTTTGGTTGGTTCTGTCCGCTCTGGCCAATTGATTGTCCGCAATGGCTCTGGCAATCCTTCCATTCCCATCATCGAACGGGTGGATACTTACGAACCATAAATGGGCTATGGCTGACTTAATTACAGGCTCCATGTTTTTATCTGTATTAAACCATTCCATAAATTTATTCATCTCCTCTTCTAGTCTTGTTGCTTCTGGAGCGGTGTAATGCACCTTTTCTCTCCCCATCGGGCCGGAAACAACTTGCATCGGACCTCCTTCATCGCCTCTCCAAGCCCCTACGGTGATCTTATACATCCTACTTCTCCCCGCTGGGAAAAGGGATGCATGCCATCCGCACAGACGATCCTTTGTTAGGGCTTCCTTATATTTTTGAGTTGCATCCAACATCATTTCGACAACACCTTCTACAACTCGACTTGCATTAGGTAGTCCCGAGAAATCCATTCCTAGCCTACGAGCTACTGATGACCTTACCTCCAAAGGGTTTAATAATTCTCCTTCGATTTCGCTGGTTCTAACAATATCTTCCGTTAATGTTTCAAGTACTGCTTCTTCCCTTAACTCGAAACCCATACCTTCCATTCTTCCTATTAACCTACCTTGTAAATCACGTACTTTGCTCACATGTGGGAGCAGTGTATCGTTATCCCATTTAAAATTTGGCCAGTCTTTGCTATGATGTAAATACATTTTTAATTTTTAAACGCTGTGTTTTATACGGCGAATATAAAATAGATTCGTCGTATTTCAAAATATACGCCGTATATTTTACGGCATTAAAATTTTTAATTGCCGTATTGCTAAAAAAGTTGACTTTTGATAATTCATTTTTAGCGAGCGGAACCTAGTTTCGTACTGCAAGTCCTAATCCCGATAGCTATCGGGAACCAAACTGATCTGCTTGCGAGGTAAAAAAATAGATTTGCCGCAAAAATCGGTTTCTTGAAATGTAAACTTCCAAACCAATTCTATATTTAAAGTCCTGATAAACAACGATTTAATCGTAAATGAAATACTGCAACACCGCGCAAGCGTGTTGCCCTCTTGCTATTCCCCTTAGTTTTGCATGCATAGTTTTCATAGAGATATTTATGATATCTGGTTTTCTATTGCAAATCCATGGTTTTTAGAGTCAATCCTAAATGTGAGATCAGGTTTATATTTTATTCTCGTTATTTGATTCTTTATCCCCTTTCTTTCTTAGATTTTTTGCCTCGATAAATATTTGTTTTACATCTGGATATTTTGCCATTATGTTTTCCTCTAGTCGTTGCACTGCAAGCATAATTTTCTCATTGTTAATTTCTGTTTTGAAATTAACATCCAGCGCTAGTAGCACTTCTCCGGGACCCATTTGCATGGTAAGCGGTTTGCGTAATTTATACACATCATCATCACTAATTACAATTTCATAAATGCCCTGTACTTTTTCCTTATAAGCACTTTCCCCAATTAAAAGATTCCTGCTCTCTATAATTAAAATAACGGCAACAATTGCAAGCAATAGCCCTATCAAAATGGAAGCTATGCCATCTATGACGGGAAGCTGGAAATAATTAGTTAAGAAAACTCCGCAGAAAGCAACAAATAAGCCTGTAAGAGCTGCCCCGTCTTCATAAATAATTACAAATAAAGTAGGGTCTTTGCTATTGTGTAGATTCCTCCAGAAATTTTGTTTTCCACGTCTATCAATAAATGTCCTAATAGAAATTACAAATGATATTCCTTCAAAAAGTGCAGCGCAAGCGAGAACAATATAATTCCATGTAGGTTCATTCAATGGTTCAGGATGACTGATATGGATGATACCTTCATATATCGACATCCCACCTCCAATACCGAATATGAGCACTGAAACAATGAGTGTCCAGAAATAAAGTTCCTGTCCATAGCCGAAAGGATGTGTATCATCAGGGAGTTTTTTACTTTTATAGATTCCCAAAAGCAATAGCAGTTGGTTTGTTGAGTCTACCGCACTGTGAATACCTTCAGAAAGCATGGACGAACTTCCTGTGAAAGAAGCTGCAATAAATTTAATGATGGCTATTCCAACGTTTGCACATAACGCAACATAAATTATTATTTTAGATTTTCCTTCCATTATAAATTAAACTGAAATACTTCATAAGCTGAAGTGTAAAAAGATAGTTGCTTCTATAATAGATTATCTTTTATACAAAGCCTGTCTCATTATATAATTTATTTACTAGAGTAATTATAATTGCTATGACAAGTGTTGAGCGCATAATTTTCATGATAAAAATCCCTGACACAAGCTGCCATCATACCTTTTTCATCAAATCTTTTTCACACCACATATTTATCCCAAAGGCCATACTTTTCTTTGATTTTTCCTTTTGAAAATGAAAGTGCCATGATGATAATTCCTGATAGGCTGCTGCTAATTGTAAGCGCCATATTTCTATCATTTATCAACCATGGGAGCACAACCAGCGCCAGGCCTAACAATACGTTGAAATAGCGAAAACTTCTGAGTACTTCAGCCATAGACATTACTGCAAAAACGATCACGAGTGCTCCTCCCAAGTGATTCAGATTGGCCGCAGACGTTTCTATTCCCATCCGGAAAACGGTCGGGGAAAACATTAGCCAAAGCCCAAAGATTAGAGAAATGGTTAATTGCCAGGGGGCGCTCATGCCCCATATTGATGATTTGAAAACCTTCCACGGGTTGTCAACAAATGCTGCCAATTCAGGGGAACGTTGATCGCTTTCAGTAGAAAGTGCATCGCCACCTTTCCAAAACACTTTCCATAACGAATCCCCTTTTTGTTTTCGTTGCACCATGTGTTGCCACATGGCAATGACTTCATCAATTTGTAGGGGAATCATGGGAAGCATAATAATGGCGGAAAACAGGCAAAGGGCACACCAGGCGCCTACGGTAAGTGGCTGGGAAATCACTAAGAATATACTCACCAAACCTAATGGAATGACCAAAATACCAAAAAAGGTGACCATCCAGGGCATTGTACGCCATCGGGAAGTACCCCCCATAAATCCCATCAGAAATTCCAGGGTGTAGGCGAGTGTGCCCAGGGCCGCATCTGAAATGGGCCAGCTATGCGACATATTGGAGTTCAAAACGTTTAAGGTGCCCTCCCCAAAAAATGGATCCCAAGTAGTATCTAAATAGCCTAATTGAAATGCTCCCAAATAGCGGGAGGCCAACCACCCGATAAATGCCAGGCCGATCATAATAGAGCGCTGTGGCCAGCTGGAGGGGTTGTAACTCCAACCTTTAGGCACATTGCCCCCCATTTTCATAAACAGGATCATATTGGGCATACCGGGTATAAGGATGGACAAGGCAATAACTAAGACCCCGACCAGGGTGCCGTTATAATAGGCTACAGCCGTTGGTGCCCAAAACAGGAGGGGTGCCATGCTGATCCATATTCCGATAAAGCAAACGATCCAAACACTATAGGGACGGTTAGGCTTAAGGGAACGCCATCCAAAAATTACCAGCATTATCCCACTGATGATATCGCTCCAATACATGGCGACAATGCGGGCACTAAGCGATAACCATATAGGCCTTCCGCCTGCAGGTGCTACCACATTCTTTCCATAATCAAAGGTGAGTGGTGAAGCGATCATCCAGAAACCCAACAATACAATGACCCAGTAGACCCAGAGCGTTTGTTTGTGATGATTCTTCAGCATTTTCATGCGGTCATCTGCACTCATTTTCATGGCACCCATGTCCATATGTTCATGGCCTTCCATATTCATCATAGGACGTGCAACACCTCGTAAGCCCATAGCTTCCTTGTCGTGTGGTTGATCTGTCATCATTTTTAGAACTTACCCTAGTTTATTGTCTTTGTAAAATTTCTTTGGATTTGCCTTTAAATTATCCAACATTTTAGGAAGCGTAGTGCGCAAACCGTGTTTGGGTTTCCAGCCTAACAACTTTTTAGCCTTGGAACTGTCCATTTCAAAATGATCATTGGCCAGATCTATCATCCAGGGTTTTATAAAGGTTTTTCCGAAAATATTTTGCATAAATGCCCCAGCTTTGGCAAACCACTTTGGAATGGCGATGATAGGCATTTTTTTGCCATATATTTCGGTGCTGATAATGTCTTGTAGTTCCTGATAGGTCAGTGTTTCGTTATCGCCAATATTCAATATTAATTCCTGTGGGAGGTCTTTCCTTTTTTCAATGGCCAAGGCAATGGCATTGATGACATCATCTCGATGCACATAGGTGCTGCCATGGGCCGTATTGGCTGGATACATTCGTGCTGAGAGTTGTTTTTCATAGATACGCTGGACCTGATTGGTGATAGGGATTGAATTACCTTCTTCACTGTACACGCCTGCTATACGCATCATTACTATTGGAATTTCTCCCCGTTTTTTGTGCATTACTTTTTCGGTTGTGACTTTAGATTTCGGATAATCCCATTTAGGCTGCAAAGGTGATTCTTCAGTAATCAAATCTCCCGGGGAGGAGGGTTTATAAACTAACATGCTACTTGAAAAAATGAATTGCTCCACTTCAAAATCCTGTAAATATTTTAGCATTCGCTCAGTACCTTTCACGGTTACTTCATCGTACAGATCAGATGGTTCTCCCAAAAAATCATAATAAGCGGCCAGATGTACTACCGAAGCTATCTTGTTGCCGTAGGCGTAACGGATTCTTTTGAATGCAAAGGCCATTCTATCATCGCTGGTAAGGTCGACACATACACATTCTGCCTCTGCCGGTGGAAAAGGATATCCATCATGGTCAAATCCAACCACGTGGTATTTTTCTGCGAGTTTATGAATTAAGGCCGAGCCTATCATTCCACTGCTACCTGTCACAATTACTACTCCGGTTTTGACTTTCATTTTCTTCTTCTATTTTGTGCAGAACGGATGATTACTTAACACCGTTTGATTCAAAATAATCAACCGATTTTTTCTTAGTATTTAGTACGCTGAATCGTTCAATTTCAGTTTTACTTTTTGTAATAATGTCCATGCAATTTTTGCATAGGGAGCAGTTGTTAGAAAAATTTCTAACAAATGATGAAGTTCATTTTGAACCAAGCGGTCTTCTTTGCCGTAATCCCAAATTGGGTAAATCGTGTCTCTAAATATTTGTTCAAAAGTCAATTCTTTTACAATAATCTTTACCTGCAATTCTTTATTCTTAATTGTGTTTTCCGGAAAAAAACGTACCCTGTAAGCGTATAACTGGAATAATGCTCTAATACTTTGTATTGCCGTTCCCGGATCATTAATTCCTGGGCTCAGCGCCTTTAGAGCCATTTCAGTCAATTGGCGGAAGCCAAAAAAGAAATTCTCTTTTATAGATTCACTGGATTTTAAATACACCTCATTTCGAATTGCTTTTAGTATATCGTTAGGTAATTGCTTGTTCACTTTCATAACTGGCACCCCAATTAAAACAAAGGTGCCGGGAGATTGCATAAGCTGTAAAACACAAAAATTATCGCTACAAATGCGCATTAAAATTTCTTTATCAAAACCCTGATAAATGCCGCATTTAGCAGCTGTAATCAAGCAATCACTTTCAATTGAGATGATTTCCGGAGGAGCTTGCTCCAATTTGCAGGCATGCTCTAATGACGATTTAGTCTCTTCCAAAACCCGCTGTATGATTACCTCATACTTTACAGATTGCGTGATGTAATGCAAAAAATAGATGAAAAGAAAAATATCAAAAACAGTAAGTATTATCAGCAAATAAGTGCTTAATGCAGGAATCTGAACCCCTTGATCTATATCTCTGATCGTGCTTAAAAGAAATAAAGAATATATGATTGTACCCACATAAATGCCTAATACCAACTGCTGAAAACGGCTGCCAATCAGCCTGTCTAAAATCCGGTTGCTTAGTTGAGAAGCCGTCTGATTCAGTACAATCATCACCATGGAAAAGCTGAACACGGTCAACGTAATAATACCTGCTGTAATAGAGGATATAATACTGCGTGCCGTAGAAGCATCCCGTAACTTCAGGCCTTGCAAATGAGATTTTATTTGCATGCCCATTTCAGAAAAATCAAACGTAATGCTCAATATGGAGAGCACCAAAAATGCCAAAACAATAATTGCCGGATAAAAGGCAATACTTTTTACAATTTTGTTCTGATGGTGCTTAAGCCATAATCTGATATTTGTTGCCATCGTATTCTTTTTAATAGAGGCATTTTAGGTTAAAATTGTGTAACTTCCAATTTTTAAATGCTCCCTGTTACAATTAAACCCTTGATTTTGTCTTTCATTTTCTTCTTCTAAATCTTACAAAATAGAGGATTGCTGCTATGTTAAGTATTGGTATAAACCACATTCCCCAGCCCATTCCTGTTCCCCAATTCCAAGTACTATCGTGCATCATATTAGTTGGTTTTGATGGTAGATGAATTCATTTTCATGACCTTGCTCCACATTTCCGGTTTGTCCTTCATCATTTGAAACATGGCATTAAACATTGTAGAATCTGAAGCCGCCATGGTAACCATATGATCCATCGAATCAATCATTTGTTTAGGGTCGCTCATCATCATCCCCATCATTTCGGGCTTTTCCATCATTCTTTGACCCATTATGTTCCTGCGACTGTCATTTTGCATCATGGTATTCATCATCTCCATTCTATAGGGTTGGTGATTGATAAATGAGTTAATGATTTCAGAACGCAGCATATCATTTTTTAGCAATTGATCTACGGATTGGTTTGACTCGCATCCAGTAAATAAGAATATAACATTTGCTATAAGCATTGAAGTAATCAGTAATTTTTTATTTTATTGTTGTTGTAAATTCTTTAACAACAACTTGGCAACAGCCTCGGAAGAGCCTGGGTTTTGACCTGTGATTAACAATCCGTCTTGTTTCACATAAGATGCCCAATCATCTCCTTTGGAGTAATGTGCACCGTGTTTTGTGAGTTCATCTTCTAGTAAAAAAGGTACCACCTTCGTTAACTTAACGGCCGCTTCTTCTGTATTTGAAAAACTTGTCAGGTGTTTGCCTTTTACCAATGGTTCTCCATTTTTCGCTTTTACATTAACCAAAGCCGCAGGCGCATGACATACAAAAGCGATTGGTTTTTGATGATTATAAAACGCTTCGATTAATTGAATAGAGTTTTTATCAGTAGCCAAATCCCATAATGGGCCGTGACCACCGGGATAAAAAACAGCATCAAAATCCGCTTCCTTTATAGCGCTGAGTTTTAGCGAATGAGCCACTTTATAAATTACCTCAAAGTCATTGTAAAACCTTTCCGTTGAAGGCGTTTGAGCATCTTTCAATTCACTTTTAGGATCAACCGGTGGTTGACCTCCTTTTGGTGAGGCAATGGTGATTTCTGCTCCACCATCTGCCAAAACATAATAAGGTGATGCAAATTCTTCAATCCAAAAACCGGTTTTTTCTCCTGTATTTCCCAATGAGCTATGGGATGTTAACACTATTAATACTTTCATGAGGTTTGTTTTTTATTGCAATAATTAAATTTTAACAATCATTTTACCTTTATTTTTTCCATCAAATAAATCAATGAATGCCTGTGGAATAGCATCAAAGCCTTCAACCATGATTTTCTTTTTGGATATCATGGTAGTCGAAAATAGGTCGCTCAAAAATTTAGGGGTTCTCGGTTGTTACCTCTTGTGCGGGTCTCACTTCATCGGATGTTTCTTCCATATCTTTGTCAAATGAATATAAAGCATTGCTACTCATTTTTTCGCCTCCTGCTATTTTCATTTTATCTAATAAGTTCATCACAAGCGTTTCTTCTTCCACTTGCTCTTTTACAAACCATTGCATAAAATTCCAGGTTGCCCAGTCTTCTTCTTCATGGCTCATCTTTACCAGT
>JALHST010000290.1 GCA_022865355.1 Maribacter sp.
CAATAGTAGTCCTTATAAATACTTAAATGACCCTAGAATAGATTTAAGTATTCTGCAAACGTTGGAATTTGACAATTATGTGCAAGACAGGCAATTTGATTTGAATAATATTTTAAATAATAGTTACGGTGAATTAGATGATATAATAAATACCATAGATAAAATCATTGAACTATCAGAAGCTAAAAATAATGATTAAGTTCATTAGAAAATATAACGAAAGCACAACAACGTATATAAGCCATTAAAACGGCTCATATACAAACACGTTGTGCATCATGTACATTAACCTAAGATAATATTCAACATGCGATGAAAATAGCTTTGAACAATAAGAGAAAAAATATAATCATTGATCATAAAATTAGGATTCTTCGAAATCGAGGTTTCCTCCTATTGGTAGTAATTGGTACTTTGATTTCATGTGCTCATCCAAAAGAAAAAAACCAAGAAGCCCTCCGCCCTAATATACTTTTATTGGTAGCGGATGATCTTGGATATGCAGATTTAGGATGCTATGGCGGCGATATCGAAACACCTAATATTGATAATTTGGCAGCGCTAGGCATTAGATTTAGTAGGTTCCATACCTCTCCTTTATGTGCCCCTACAAGAGCAATGTTACTATCGGGCAATGATAACCACATTGCCGGAATGGGCATACAATCAAATCAGAACACCGGGTTCGGCTATGAAGGAAAATTAACAGATCGAATAGTTTCCATTCCAGCATTACTCCAAGACAATGGTTACCACACCTACATGGCAGGTAAATGGCATCTTGGAAGAGACTCCTTATCCATTCCATTTAGTAAAGGTTTCGAACGCTCTTTCGTAAATATTCGAGGGGCTGGAAATCATTATGATGACCAAGGGCTCTTTGAAGAAGATCCAATCACCCCGTATTTCGAAGATGGTAAACCCGCCACTTGGAACAATGGGGACTACTCGACTGATTTTTATACGGATAAACTAATAGAATACATAGACCTCAACAAAGAAGATAAAAAACCATTTTTCTGCTTTGCGGCTTATACATCTCCACACTGGCCTTTGCAAGTGGATGAGAAATATTGGAAAAAATATAAAGGACGCTACGATGATGGGTATGAAAAATTAAAAGAAAGACGTCTGGAAAGTCTAAAAATTGCAGGGATGATTCCAAAAGATGCAGTTTTACCCCCGAACCATGAAAGCGTAACACCATGGGATTCTTTGTCATTAGATGAAAAGAAAAAAGAATCGAGAAAAATGGAATTATATGCTGGAATGGTAGATAATCTCGATTATAATATTGGAAGAATAATACAGCATCTAAAAGATATTGGTCAATTCGAAAATACATTGATCGTGTTTATGTCCGACAATGGTGCCGCAGCTGAAGACTTCTATTATCATCCAAATTTGGGGCCCTTTATAAGGGAGCATTTTAATGATGATTATGAAACCATGGGCCAGCCCAATTCATTTATTTCGTATGGCCCTCAATGGGCGGAGGCGGGATCCTCTCCATTTCGACATTACAAAGGATTTACGACTGAAGGAGGTATCAATGCTCCGATGATTATTGCAGGACCAAATGTTGAAAGGCATAATGAAATTCATGATGAGTTTGTAACCTTGATGGATATTGCTCCTACTTTTTATGAAGTGGCCCAAGCTACCTATCCAGAAAAATTTGAAGGGAATGATATATATCCGCTTAAAGGAAATTCATTGATGCCTTTTGTGTCAGGCATGTCTGATCAAATACATTCTTCTGAGTATGTATTCGGTTTGGAGCACAATAATCTTGCAATGATCAGAAAAGGAGATTGGAAAATCACTAATATAACGCGCCCTTTTCTTGAGGAAAATTTTAAACTTTACAATTTATCCCAAGACCTTGCAGAGCTTAATGATCTCAAAGAATCTGAGCCTGAAAAATATAAAGAAATGTTAGGGGAATGGAGGAAATTTTCCAATGAAGTAAAGATACAAATACCTCCCCCTTCTTGGTAAATAGCTTTATGAAAACACGAATGCACAACATTATGTATGAAACCATAGCCGCACAAAGCCAACGCGCAAGCCAAAGCTACGATTCATACATTTAGCGTTAGCCTTCATAAGAACAAAGAAAAATAAATGATAAAATTCTTTCGAAAGATTAGACAAAACCTATTGACTGAAAATAAATTCAGTAAATATTTGCTTTATGCTATAGGAGAAATTGTACTCGTATTTATCGGAATTTTAATTGCATTACAGGTTAATAATTCCAATAATGACAAAAAAGAAAGAAAAATAGAACAGGAGTATTTATTATCTCTTCAATCTGAATTTAATATTAACCTGAAAAAAATAAATGATTGCATTTTTAACAGCGAGAGACGCGAAAATTTCATAAATGAATTATTGCCCCTCTTTGACCAAAATGTTATAGATACCATTAGTAATAAAGAATTGTCCAAAAGAGTTTTTAATGTGCTGGGTAGTTCCGTTAGTTATAAACCATCTACTGGAGTTCTAACTGACATAATAAGTTCGGGAAATCTGAATATAATTCTAAATAAAAAATTAAGAAATCAACTCGCATCTTTTAACAGTTCATTAGAAAGTGTAAAAACCCACGAAAACGATGTAAAATCGATGCTTTATTCTTTACACGAGATATTTTATAAAAATGGAAGTATGAGAAACTTGATGATAGCTAACGATTTTAATTTTGAACATCATTCTATTTCGGAAACAGTGGATAATAAACAAATATTCAATTCTATTGAATTTGAAAATACTCTTTTGAGTAATCATATGTTAAATAGAAGTGCAAATCAACTTTTTTATACAGTTCTAAAAAATGAGATAGAAGAGATTTTATTAGAAATTGATGATAATTTGATAAAATAACGAAAGCACAACACCGTATAAAATTAATTGCTAGTTCGCGCTTGCTTACGAAAATCCTCGCGGATTTTCTATTCGGTTTGTATTTGCGAAATTAGGTCCTTAAAACACGCAACTAATCTTATACAAACACGTTAGCAAATATTTATAAACTGATATAACTATGATACAATCCATTGGTTCTAGGCAAAAATATGCTGCTACTCTGCTAATAATTACAGTGACTCTATTAATATTGTCGTGTTCACAAGAAACTTCAAAAGAAAACGCTAAACTTAAACAAGCATCAGAATACTTTCCTAAAGAAAAAACTCAGGTACTTGTGGTTGGAACCTTTCATTTTGATTATCCAGGATTTGATTATAACAAAACATCAGAACAAAATAAAATTGATGTTTTAACCGAACCCAAAAAATCGGAAGTTACTGAACTTGTGGAATACATTAAAAAATTCAATCCCAATAAGATTGCAATCGAAGCTTCCCCTAAATGGGAAGCAACTACTAAATTGCGCAAGTATAAAGATGGAGGGTATAGACATGAACGAGATGAACGTTATCAGTTAGGTATACGTTTAGCTAGTGAGCTGCATTTAGATACTTTGTACTCCATTAATAGCTGGGGACTTTCTGATGATATGGAGAAAAAGGATTCTGTTTACATCAAGAACTTATTCAAAGATTACGATTTTCAAAGTGACGATCCTTACAACCAATACATGACAGACTGGTACAACGAAGAGAATAAACTAGCTTCGCAAGTTAATCTTCTTGAATTATTTAAATTGATGAATTCAAAAGAGTCTCATGATTACGGTTATGGTGCTTATTTAGTTGGCGATTTTAAACTCGATAATTATCGTGGTGCCGACATTCTTTCAATTTGGTGGTACAGTAGAAATTTGCGTATTTTTAGAAACATACAAAAAATAACAGAAAATAAGAATGATCGTATTCTTGTGATTTTTGGAAATGGTCATGCTCCTGTTTTTAGACAACTCTTAGAAGCCTCGCCTGAATACGATTTTGTCGAATTTGATAGCTTATAAAAACAACATTTGCTAACAAAGAACTGAGCTAAAAAACAACTCTTTTCTAAGCTAATTTACTGCTGTAATTTTCATCATAATACAACCCTGATTTAGCAATTCCATATTTTTAAATAACACTTCCCTTAACATTGGCTCCTATCAAAGGTTTTTAGGCCGGTTCAATTCCAAATCATACCATTTCCATTCATTTGATTACCTTTATGATGACTGAAGAAAAATCATCAAAAAAGTTCACAAATCGTCAACATTGTAAAGAAGAAAAAACGGCAATCCCTTTAAAATAAGGGGCTCACGGCAAAAGGTTCGATTCCTGGTGAGGCTACAAATAAGCACAACAGGCCTTTGCGAACGCAAAGGCTTTTATTTTCGAATCGGATGTGAGGATCTTGGTTCTATGAGTCCTGGTCCAAATATAAATCCAACTACGGTGCAGCTGGACTTTTGCATTTTCAGTAGGAGCCCTTCACAGGAAAAGCGCAGCTATTTCCTGTTGAGACTATGTCGATCTAGACCTTTGTCGGCGTGCTACGCGCAAAAAAGGTGACCAAAAAAGCTATCGAATTGTACAACAACAAACGATTACATTTATCTTTAGGTTACAGAACACCGAATTACGCGCACCAAATGCCGCTTAAATGCAATAATTAACTTTTAGCCGTAGTTTGGATTTTGACATACCAATTTATGAAACTCTATAAACTTTTGGCCCTATTTTACATTTGGCACACAACTTCCTATGCCCAAGTTTTGGTAAAAGATGAACCACGCCATAAAAACGTTTTTGAAAATGAAATTATTAGAGTGTTGGATGTAAGGATTCAACCAGGAGATACAACACTGTTTCATATTCACAAAACTCCTTCTTTATTTGTCGTATTTACCAATACCTCGATTGGTAGCCAATTATGGGACGGACCTGCCATAAAATCCGACACTAAATGCGGCGATGTGAGTTATGAATCCTTTTTCCCAAAACCGCGGGTTCATCGGGTTTGGAATTCTGACACTAATCAATTTCACGTAATAGATATTGAAATCATTGCAGCGGTTGCGGGCACTACTTCATCCGCAACTAAAAATCCAGACCTTGATTTAACGTTCGATACGGAAAAAGCGAGGGGGTATGGCTTAAAGATTTCCTCAAAGAAACAATTGCAAATAGAGACCACTCGAAATCCGATATTACTTGTAGTCTTGTCAGGTAAAATAGATAGGACCGATTTTAACAGGAAATCGGTAAAAATGATTTCTGGTTCTTTTCATTGGGTAGAAAAGTACAGCAAAGTAAAATTGGAAAATAAGGAAGAAAATCAAATGGTAGGATATGCATTTGAAATTAAACTTTAAATCAACCGGCATCTGCGTCCAACAAGATATAAAAAATTATACTACGTTATATCACAGCACGATTCATAGGCTAACCGTTGGGGTTCATTAGTTAAACACCAATCTAAAATACCATTGTGAAAATGTATTTTCAAAACTCATTACATTATCCCAAGAGTAGAAAATTTAAGGTCACTTTAGCCCTTGTCTCAAGCGTGTTCATTTATCTATTCTTGATTTTTTTTCAACCCTTCGGTGTCAACAATTACCAATCAAGTGAGAACATAAGTTGGGAACTGGCCCTTGGTCTCATCTGGATTGTCCCAATACTATTTCTTACCATTGGCTTTAATGAGCTTATTCTTAGGCCAAAAATTCTAGTAAACCAAAAAAATAAATATAAATTGGCTTCTTGGTTTATCTATTGTTTTATTTCAGTTGGCACTAGTAGTTTTCTATTATATAACTATTTAGGGGATTTTCACGACTTTTATTTTTCGAGTTATATTAAGCACATCTTCGAAATAAGTACGGTACTTATCTTTCCATTTTTTGGTACGGTTTTTTTTTATAGTTATTCTAGGATAACTAAAAATTACCAGGAAGCCCAGTCTATTACAAACAGCTTGGCCGCACTAAATGAAGTTATCCTTTTAAAAGGAGACTATAAAGCCGATCAAATAGCATTGCGTCAAAATGCGATTATTTGTATTATATCTGAGGATAATTATGTGGGAATCACTTTTCTTGAAAATAATCAAGTTAAAAAACACCTCATAAGGGCTACGCTTTCAAAAATGGAAGGGCTAATCGATAATGAATTATTTGTAAAATGTAATCGGTCTATTATTTGTAATCTTTTTCATCTTGAATCAATTAAAAAAAATGCCCTTGGTTTAATTTTGAAATTACGATTCATTGAAAAGCCAATTAAGGTTTCTGGTAGGAACACTTCAAAAGTAGTACAGTTAGTAGAAAAACATTTTAATACGATATCCTCCTAAATTACTTTATCCCTAAAACAAAGTGGTTCATCCCTAACTGCCTTAAATAGACAAAAACACTGTAACTATTAAGCCGTATGACTCGTCCTTTTCACGAATCATAAAACGTCTTAAAAATGAAAACACCATCAGTTAAATCAAACATTAAAAAACAAACTCTGATTTTTAATCTAGCCTTTGCTATTTTCTTTTTTGGCATGACTTCTTTTGCCATCGCACAGGAAGATACGATAAGGAATATCCTAGAAAGATTTGCAGCGGATTATAAAAATGATCCAATGTTTACGTCAAATCATTCCTTTGGAGTGGAAGTTGACAAAGAAATGTGGCAAGTCGAGGCCTTTGCGGCCACCGATAAAAATGTTTCCGAAATTAGAATAGCAAAAGGATCCCCTGTAAAACCGACTTTTTATTATGTAACCAACATACGAACATTGAGGCAGTTGGATAAGGGCGAGATTAATTCACTTACTGCTGGCGTTAAGGCATTTTCTACCGATTATGCGCCTTTTGACATTGAGGTAATGGATGGCTTTGAGCCTAATCAACAGTTTGTTGGCGAGGTGCTTGGATTTACATTTCATTTCTGGACGAAAGGTATGCCCGAGATGGTTCCTTTTGGTCCACATTTTACCAGAGGTACCCATGGGGCGCAGGCGTCAATCTTTTATTATGATACGGGACTTAGAACCGGCTATGGTTATCTTCATCCCGGGCAGCATGCTAATGAACATCCACTTTCGAAAACCAACCCTTTTTCTTCAATGATCATTTTAATAAAAGGAAAAGTTACTGCGCGTCTCAACGATATCGATTACGAAATTGAAGCTGGGAATGCCTTTTTTATTCCACCAGGAATGACCCATGAAGTTCTCAACCCCAATGACGAACCCGCAGAATTTATTCTACTAATGTTCGGGGAAGGCGCATAGAGTATGTGATGGCATTTAATTTCGATAAGAATTTTAATTTGCACAGGCCTAAAAAGCACCTATTTGAAGTTTTTATCGAAATTAAATTAAAGTAAGTGTATAGAAATTATGTGCAATGAATTGTGGGCGCCAGCCTACCACAGTCCGCGATTTCCTAAATGAAAATTCTTAACTTTAGGCAATGCTTATGGACTTGTCGTAAATATCCCCGCTGATTTTCCTGTATAAATGGTACACCAACCGTGATGAAAATATCCATAGAAAATCAATATAGCAACTGAAAAACGTATCAGAACAATGAAAAAAAAACACTTTCAATAATTGCAGGTAGTGCTTACGTCATTATATTCTTCGCAGCGATATTCGCAAATTTTTTTGTTCTTGACGCAATTCTCAAAGACCCTTTAGACACCATCCTAAAGAATCATCTGATGGTACGATTTGGAATAATGGCATTTATCATAACGGTTGTATTTGATGTTGTTGTTGCTTGGGCCCTTTATGAATTATATAAATCACACGCTCTGTCAAATCTAAGCACGTACTTTAGAATGATGCATGCGGCAATTATGGGGGTGGCCATATTTACACTTCCATTGGCATTAGAATCGACCACTGCCCAAGAAATACTTAGACAAGAGGATATTTTTAATATCATATGGCTTATTGGCCTTTTCTTTTTTGGCATTCATCTTATCCTATTGGGAAAGATAATCGAAAAGCCAAAAATTATTGCGTTTTTTCTGGGTATTGCTGGTATCATGTATATGGTTGATACGGGAGCACATTTCGTGTTGCCGGATTATAAGGAATATGCTTCGATATTCTTAGCATTGGTTGCAATTCCCAGTATTGTAGGAGAGATGTCCTTTGCCATTTGGCTGCTCGTAAAAGGAGGCAAAGAAAAAAGTTGAATTAGGCCTCGTGAAAGACCGGTGGAATGACAAGCAAAAATTACGAAGCAAAAATCATGGCTAAAATAAAAATTCGTCGTGACTTGAAGATGATGGGTCTCATACTATCAAACACCCCATTTTCTAACTGTTTCAACATATATGAACAATAACTACAAAATACCAGCTTTGAACACCATCAAAAATACGAACCATGAAGTAATCAAGCTCTTATTGCGATTTGCCATATCCGTAGGGTTTTTATCGGCCGTA
>JALHST010000291.1 GCA_022865355.1 Maribacter sp.
ACCCTTGGCCACCATAAAAAGTTATGCCGATGCCGCCCAGGAACCAAAATGGTTCACAACGGCTCCGGCCAAGGCCCTGCCACTGGCCTTGAAAAAAGCCGGAATAACGATTGATCAGGTTGATTATTTTGAATTCAATGAAGCTTTTGCCGTCGTGGGCCTTGTCAATATAAAATTACTAGGACTCACCGACACCAATGTAAATGTTCATGGGGGTGCCGTATCCTTGGGCCATCCATTAGGGTGTTCGGGGGCGAGGATTCTGGTGACCTTGCTGAATGTTCTTGAACAAAACAAGGCAAAAATAGGGGCTGCTGCCATCTGTAATGGAGGGGGTGGGGCATCGGCCATGGTTTTGGAAAGAAATTAATCAGTTCCCGCAAAGCAATCCCATGCAATACGGTATTTGCCATCTTAGTATCATTCCATTACGAGCAAGTGCAGACCCTACCACCGAGATGGTATCGCAGTTGCTATATGGGGAACACTTTAAGGTACTGGAACAACGAAAATTCTGGAGTAGGATACGAATTGCCTTTGATGGTTGCGAAGGATGGGTACATAACGATCAAATTACACACATCGGACAAGACGCCTACGATAGCATCGAAAAGTCTGAAAAGAACTCCTGTTCCTCAGATCTCGTTTCCTTTGTGGCGACCAAGAAGGGTATCTTGATGCCTATTGTACTCGGTTCATCTGTACATACTTCTTATTTGCTAGACCACACATTCGAGGGAAATTCAAACAACACAAGCTTGGGCAAAGCCAATCTTGTACAAACGGCGTTACAATACTTAAATGCCCCGTGCCTGCAAGGTGGGAGGTCCCCATTTGGATTGGATGGTGCCGGGTTAACGCAGATCATCTATAAGATCAACGGCTACAATTTGTTTCGCAAAGCCAATGAGCAGGCCAAACAAGGCACTTCACTAAGTTTTATTGAAGAAAGTGAGGCGGGTGATCTTGCTTTTTTCGATACCTCGGATGGGGTGATTGATCATGTTGGGATAATTATGGAAAACAATTACATAATACACGTGCATGGCAAGGTGAGAATCGATCGTTTGGATCACACCGGAATCTTCAACACATCGATAGGTAATTATACACACCCCCTAAGGGTCATTAAAAAAATCCTATAAAAAAGCCCCGATGGAACATCGGGGCTTTTCTTTATAATCTTTTTTAGCGTTGATTACTCGCCCAGCATTTTCTTAATGCGCATAAAGTTTTCGTTGTCGCCCATAGCACCATAAATATTCTTTAATTGCTCTAAGATACTTTGGTTTTCTGTGCTTGATTTTAGGGCCTCCTCCAAAACTTGGGCACCTTGACGAAAAAGGTCATCTTTCTTTTGCTTTAACACATCGTAACGATCAGTATCCTTCTTGGTATTTCCCAAAGAATTCATTTCATCAATGAGGCCATTCCCTTCATTGATATAGGTCGTTGAGAGATTCAATTGGGCATTGGTATAGTCTGGCTTTAATTCCAAGGCCCTTTTATATGCGGTGCGGGCTTCTTCCAAATTGCCCTGCTCCATATTGATAACCCCAACGTTATAATATAGATCGGGATTATTCGGCGCAATCGAGGTTGCTTCCCCCATCAATTCCTTAAACTTATCCTTGTCCCCCATTTTGTAGTAGAGATTGGCCTCGTTTAAAACGAGGTTGATATCATTGGGGTCTTGTGCTCTGGCAGTTTGAAAAGCTGCCAAGGCCTTATCGTCCTGACCCAATTCTGAATAAATAAAGGCCATATTTTTGACGATTTCAGCCTTTTTAGAAGGTGATTTTTCATCTAACGGATCTTTGTAGGTACCCGATTTAATCATCAAATCACGGCGCACCTTGTCCATTTCCTCGACTTGTCCCGATTCGATATTGGTCGCCTTATAAAGTGTTCCGCTACCGTCATACCCTATATCCTGTAGTTCTTTATAATAGCCTAGGGCTTTGTCATACAGACCTCCCCGCACTGCACTACTGGCGGCATAATACAAATAGGAGGTGTCCTGTGGGCTAATTTTATAACTGGTATATAATTTATCGGCCGCTTCCTCGAATTTGTTTTCAGCATTGTCCTTCACCGCAGCATTTACCAAATCGGCGGTTAAAGCCGAAAGTTGAAGTTTTGTTTCGGCGCCGTATTTTGATTTTCCGCCATTTTTTTCAATATTCTCGACTTCCTTAAACGAATTGACGGCCTCATCAAAGGCACTATTGTCTCCCTTTCTGGCTAGGTCTGCATACACCTGGCCGCGAAGAAAATAATATTGGGCCTGGGTTTTATCATCGGCGCCGGCAATGGTACCCGCTGCTCCTTCCAGCGCTGTCTTGGCGGCCATCGCATCACCGCCTTTCATGGCTTTCTCGGCCGCCTTGATTTCATCCTTTTGTGCAATTCCGACCATTGTGAACGACATGGCCGCAAGTAGTATAAATTTAGTTTTCATGCTCTGTTAAATTAAAATATTAGTGTTTAATAATTAATTGGTTTATTCCTCACTTCCTCCATTATCAATTCCCATGCCATCTTCGGTATCTACCTCGATATCAAGTATATCGGTGTCTTCGACCGCATCTTCGTCTTTCATCACCTTGGCCACGGCTGCAATTGAATCATTGCCTTTGATATTAATAAGCCTTACCCCTTGCGTTGCTCTTCCCATTACCCGCAGGTCCTCGACGCTCATACGTATCGCAATGCCCGATTTGTTAATGATCATTAAATCGTCGGAGTCGGTTACATTCTTGATGGCTACCAATTTACCGGTTTTTTCAGTAATTGAAATCGTTTTGACACCTTTTCCGCCCCGGTTGGTAATTCTATAGTCATCTATACTAGATCGTTTGCCATAGCCATTTTCGGAAACTACCAATAATTCATCATCAAAATTATGGACAGAGACCATTCCGATTACCTCATCCTGATCATCTGCCAAGGTAATCCCTCGAACCCCCGAAGCATTTCGTCCCATGGGCCTTGTCTTCCCTTCTTCGAAGCGAATGGCCTTCCCGGATCGCAGACCTAAGAAAATTTGACTCGTTCCGGTGGTGAGTTTAGCCTCCAACAATTCATCCCCTTCACGAATACCAATCGCATTGATCCCATTTTGACGTGGACGGGAATATTGTTCCAAGGAAGTTTTTTTGACGATACCCATTTTAGTAGCCATGATAACGTAATGCCCATTCACATAATCCTCATCCTTCAAGTCCTGGGTACAAATAAATGCCTTGACCTTATCGTCCTGCTCAATGTTAATGAGGTTTTGAATGGCCCTACCTTTGGAAGTCCTGCTACCCTCGGGAATTTCGAATACACGCATCCAAAAACATTTCCCTTTTAGGGTAAAGAACAACATATATTGGTGGTTGGTACCTACAAAGAGATGTTCCAAGAAATCTTCATTTCGGGTCGAGGATGCCTTTTGTCCAACACCTCCCCTATTTTGGGTCTTATATTCAGACAAAGGCGTTCGCTTGATATATCCCGCATGCGAGATGGTAATTACAACTTGTTCGTCAGGAATCATATCCTCCATACTCAGATCTCCCCCGGCAAAGTTGATTTCCGAACGTCGCTCATCACCGTATTTGCTTTTGACCTCAAGAAGTTCATCCTTGATAATCTGCATTCTGCGTTCCTTCTTTGCAAGAATATCCTTCAAATCGGCAATGGTTTGCAATACCTCCTCATATTCTGAACGCAATTTATCCTGTTCGAGACCGGTAAGTTGACGAAGTCGCATCTCTACGATCGCCTTGGACTGAACTTCCGATAATTTGAAGCGTTCCATCAAGTTCTCCCGCGCTTCATCGGCATTGGAAGATGCCCTTATAATGGCAATTACCTCATCTATATTATCGGAGGCAATGATAAGGCCCTCTAAAATATGTGCCCGGTCCTCGGCCTTTTTCAATTCAAACTTCGAGCGTCTGACCACCACCTCGTGCCGATGTTCCACAAAGTAATGGATCATCTCCTTGATGTTCAACAGGCGGGGCCTTCCATTTACCAAAGCGATGTTGTTCACGCTAAAGGAAGATTGCAGGGCCGTGTATTTGTATAAGGTATTCAGTACGATATTGGGGATGGCATCCCTTTTAAGAATGTACACGATGCGCATTCCTTTTCGGTCAGATTCGTCCCGTATGTTGGTTATACCATCAATTTTCTTATCATTGATAAGATCGGCCGTCTTCTTGATCATGTCGGCCTTGTTGACCTGATAGGGTATTTCGGTTACCACGATGCATTCCCGGCCTTGTACTTCTTCGGTGGTTGCCTTGGCGCGCACGACGATGCGGCCACGTCCCGTGTGAAAGGCCTCCTTTACGCCATCATACCCATAAATGATGCCTCCGGTAGGAAAATCTGGGGCTTTAATATGGGAGATTAACTCGTCGATCTCAATATCATTGTTATCAATATAGGCAACCGTTCCGTCGACGACTTCCGAAAGATTATGTGGGGGCATGTTCGTGGCCATCCCAACGGCAATCCCCGAAGCACCATTGATCAATAAATTCGGCACCCGTGTAGGCAAGACGGTCGGTTCTTGCAAGGAATCGTCAAAATTCAGCTGATAATCAACGGTATCCTTATCGATATCGGCGAGCATATCATCTGCAATACGGCGCATTCTAGCTTCAGTATACCGCATTGCGGCAGGACTATCCCCATCGACCGATCCAAAATTTCCCTGCCCATCTACCAGCATGTAACGCAAACTCCATTCCTGCGCCATGCGCACCATCGAATCGTATACCGAGGTATCGCCATGTGGATGGTACTTTCCTAAAACCTCACCCACAATACGGGCCGATTTCTTATGGGCGCTATTCGATCGCACCCCCAATTCGTGCATGCCATATAAAACCCTCCGATGCACCGGTTTCAACCCGTCCCTGACATCTGGTAAGGCACGTGACACAATAACCGACATTGAATAGTCAATGTAAGCCGATTTCATTTCATCTTCTATGTTGATCGGAATCACTTTTTCACCTTCAGCCATCTGAAAATCGTATGTTTTTATTTTGTTTAAAAAAGAATGCCAATATACGCAAAATCGTACCTTTCGTGGTACATATTAATTACTTTGTTCAATAATTTATTAACACTTTTTACGTTACTAATAGTTTATAATTAGAGTGTTAATTATTTTGTAAATCGGTGCTTTTTTCGTCATTTCGAACTAGTTTAACGAATATGGGTACGGTATTTGTCCAAGATTGACTAAGATTTACTAATTTTATAACGATTAAGGATAGTATATGGATGATAATTTTTCACCAAGGGTAAAGGATGTAATTGCTTACAGCAAAGAAGAAGCATTGCGGCTAGGCCATGATTTTATTGGCACAGAGCATTTGATGTTGGGTCTTTTACGCGATGGCAATGGGAAAGCAATAAGTATTTTGGATGCACTCGAAGTTGATTTGGATCATTTGAGACGCAAAGTTGAAATCTTGAGTCCTTCCAACCCGAATCCGAGTGGTGTTCAAAAGGATAAAAAGAATCTGCATCTGACACGACAGGCCGAAAGAGCCCTAAAGACGACGTTTTTAGAAGCAAAACTTTTTCAAAGTTCTTCTATCAATACGGCGCATTTACTCTTATGTATCCTGCGCAATGAAAATGATCCCACCACCAAGCTTTTGCATAAGCTTAAGGTGGATTATGATGGCGTGAAGGAGCAATTTAAATTTATGATCACCAGTGATGACGAAATCATAGATTCCCCGACCTCTGAGTCATTTCCTAGCGATTCAGACGATATCGAAGGAGCAAAGGAAAGTAACTTTGGTGCCGGCTCGGCTCAAAAAGGCAACAAAAAATCCAAGACCCCGGTACTTGACAATTTCGGACGGGACCTAACCCAGTTGGCCGAAGAAGGCAAATTGGATCCTGTTGTAGGTAGGGAAAAGGAAATCGAAAGGGTTTCCCAAATACTGAGTCGAAGAAAAAAGAACAACCCATTACTTATAGGCGAACCTGGCGTTGGGAAAAGCGCTATTGCAGAAGGTCTGGCCCTCAGGATTATCAATAAGAAAGTATCGCGTATACTATATAATAAACGAGTTGTAACCTTGGATCTGGCTTCCCTTGTAGCCGGGACAAAATACCGTGGGCAATTCGAGGAGCGCATGAAAGCGGTCATGAACGAGCTTGAAAAAAATGAAGATGTCATCCTCTTTATTGATGAAATTCATACCATCGTCGGTGCTGGTGGGGCCACCGGAAGTTTGGACGCCTCCAATATGTTCAAACCGGCGTTGGCAAGAGGTGAGATTCAATGTATAGGGGCGACTACCTTGGATGAATACCGTCAATATATTGAAAAAGACGGTGCCCTGGAACGACGCTTTCAAAAAGTGATCGTCGAGCCTACTTCGGTTGATGAAACTATTGAGATCCTAAAAAATATAAAAGGCAAGTATGAAGATCACCATAACGTTATGTATACTGATGAGGCCATTCTCGCCTGCGTAAAACTTACCCACAGGTATATTACCGATCGCTTTTTGCCAGATAAGGCCATTGATGCCCTTGATGAAGCGGGTTCCCGGGTACATATCGTGAATATGGACGTGCCAAAACAAATTCTGGAACTCGAAAAAAAGCTGGAAGATGTTCGTGAATTAAAAAACAACGTTGTCAAAAAGCAGAAATATGAGGAAGCGGCAAAGTTACGCGACGACGAGAAACGGCTCGAGAAAGATCTTGCCATAGCCCAGGAAAAATGGGAAGAAGATAGCAAGTTGCACAAAGAGACCGTAACCGAGGATAATGTAGCCGATGTCGTTTCAATGATGAGTGGCATTCCAGTAAATAGGATTGCCCAAACCGAAAGCAACAAGCTAGCCAAATTGCCAGAACGAATCAAGGCCAATGTAATTGGGCAAGATGAGGCAGTTGCCAAAGTAGCCAAAGCCATTCAGCGAAATAGAGCCGGACTCAAAGATCCCAACAAACCTATTGGCTCTTTTATTGTCTTAGGTCAGACTGGGGTAGGTAAGACCCAATTGGCCAAAGTCTTGGCAAAAGAAATGTTCGACTCCGAAGATGCCCTTATCCGTATCGACATGAGCGAGTACATGGAAAAATTTGCCATTTCAAGATTGGTAGGAGCCCCTCCGGGATATGTAGGCTATGAAGAAGGTGGGCAGTTGACCGAGAAAGTACGCCGCAAACCGTATTCGGTAATTCTGTTGGACGAAGTCGAAAAAGCGCATCCCGATGTCTTTAATATGTTATTGCAGGTACTTGATGATGGTTTTCTGACCGATAGCCTGGGCCGAAAAATCGATTTTCGAAATGCGATCATTATCATGACTTCGAATATCGGTTCACGTCAATTAAAGGATTTTGGCCAGGGAGTTGGTTTTGGTACCGTAGCGATGAAGGAACAAGCCGATACTTTTCAAAAAGGTGTCATCGAGAATGCATTGAAAAAGGCATTTGCACCAGAATTTTTGAACCGAATAGACGATGTCGTGGTGTTCAATCCTTTGGAACGCGAAGATATTCATAAAATAATCGACATCGAACTGCGCAAACTATTCGCGCGCATTAAGGATATTGGTTACGAAATGAATCTGACCGCCAAAGCAAAAGACTATATCGCCGAAAAAGGATTTGACAAACAATTTGGTGCTCGACCTCTTAAAAGGGCCATCCAAAAATACATCGAAGATGCCTTGGCAGAAGAAATCGTAAATTCAAAACTAGAGGAAGGCGATAGTATTTTTATGGATTTGGACACCAAAAAGGAAGAATTGACCATTAAGATCAAAAAGGCCGAAAAATCGTCGAAGACCTAAGAATTCCGTAGGAATTTTAAGATAAGGGAGTCATACTAATTGACTCCCTTTTTTTTTAGTCCTTTTTGCCTTTGTAGGAATACAAATCCCTAATAATGTAGCTGATTGTATTATAAACGATATTTATGTCATTTATCTATTTTTTTATAGAATACCTGCGGTTACATCTACTTTCGTTGCAGACACGAAAAACACATATGAAATGAGAGTGGGACAACCAAAAAAGACAATAATTGTCAGGGAGTATCAATTGGAAATTGGCACGATTCAAGTTTTTGAAAACTATATGGTGGCTCTTTTTGAAGAAGGTACTACCTTGACCCTCGAAAGGGCTTATCAGATAATTGGTATTTCAGAAATACATTTTAGGAATAAAAATTTTGGATTTATCAGTCTGCGCAAACATGCCCATGCGGTCGACCCAACCATTTATGATTATTTAAGGGAACTTGATAACCTAAAGGCATTTGCGATCGTATCGGTTAAGGAGATCGATATGCACAACTTCAAGATTGAAAAGCTCTTCTACAAAAAGCCTATGAAATTGTTTATTGAGTTTGACAATGCCTTGGCCTGGGTAAAACAAAGAATCCGGAAATAGTCGAAAGTATTTTTGCGTTTCAAATCGTGGCTTTTGCCAAGGCCTCATGGCCAAAGTTGCGAGCTATTTGTTCGCTTCACTGATTTTGTCTGTAAAAAAACTGCCGTTAACCTTCCTGTGCATCCAGAACTTCGTCTTGGTCTGCTGGGGCTTGCGCACTATGAAATAGATCTATATAGGCTTTGCCCAGGGTTGTTATCAAGCTGGTAGCCGTTAATGCCTGGTATCCAGTATCCTCTATGGCGAGATCGCCCGACCTTCCATGTAAATATACCCCAAAGATGGCAGCGACCAAGGAATCATACCCTTGAGCTATCAATCCCGTAATGATCCCGGTTAAAACATCGCCACTTCCGGCAGTGGCCATTCCAGGATTTCCCGTAGTATTAACATACCCTTTCCCTTCATATACCGTAATGGTATGCGCTCCCTTGATGACCACGATACAGTCGTATTGCTGTGAAAAAGCCATCACTTTACCCAATTTATCAAAGTCGTCCTTCCATTTTCCTATCAGGCGTTCCAACTCTTTGGGATGTGGGGTCAACACCGATTTTTTAGGTAATTTATCTAAAAGCTTCTTGTTTTTTGAGAGCATGTTCAATCCGTCTGCATCAATCACCAACGATACCTTATTTTTTGCAAGAAAATCAGCAAATGCATCGATTGTTCCCGGATCGGTTCCAAGACCTATGCCCAGACCGATCACCGTAGGATTCAATTCAAAGGCTATCTTCGATAGGCTGTGCTCCCCCTCATCGGTGATGACCATAATTTCGGGTAAAGCGGTCTGTAATGGGATATAACCACATTTTGGAACATAGGCGGTTACCAACCCACTCCCTGCGTGTAAACAGGCTTTGGCCGACAGGATGACCGCACCGATTTTCCCATAGCTGCCCCCAATGATCAAGGAATGTCCGTACGTACCTTTGTGGGAAAATCGCTCCCTTGGCATATATAACGGGAGTACTTCATTTTTTCCGATCAGCTCATATGCCGTTTCGGTAGCTTGAAGATATTCGGGATCGAGACCGATATCCAAAACCTCCCATTGATTGACATAAATCCCCGTTTCTGGAAGAAAAAACACCAATTTGGGTGCTTGAAAACTCAATACGTGGTGTGCCTTGACAATTCCCTCTGCATGACGGGGTACTTTATCGGTATACAAACCTGACGGAATATCAACGGAAAGTAAAAAGGCTTTTGAATTATTTAGGTGTTCTATTAACTTGACGACCCAATCCTCTGGAGGCCTGTTTAGACCAATACCAAAAATGGCATCTATAATAATATCATCATTTCCAATGATTGGCAATTCGGAAGTTGCATCAAGAAATTCGGGCCATATGGTACGTTCCTTTAGACGCTCAAGATGTATTAAAAAATCTTTGGACCGGGACTTACTATAATTCACTACATATACGCGAATAGTATAACCATGTTCAGTCAAATGTCTGGCCACGGCCACCCCATCGCCGCCATTGTTGCCGATTCCACAGAATAAATGAATTTTTACCGGGGCACCTTGCAAACGAGTATGCAACCAGTTAAAAACCCGAATGGCCGCCCTTTCCATTAGTTCATCGCTGGTAATATGCTGATTCTCTATTGTCGATTTGTCAGCGGCGTATATCTGCTCGGCATTAAAAAGCTTCATTTCCTAATACTATTTATGAATTATTGACGATTCCGTAAAAATTACGACGAACGTTTGATGGGGATATCAAAAGTACTACATTTGATTCTTTATTATAAGTATGGCACTTAACGATTCAGACATAATATCCCATCCTATGACATTGATTAAGGGTGATGTCACTTCTACCACCCCTTTGGGGTAAGCAACACGATATCATTCAAATCTCCGTGCATTTTTGCACCCAATGCACCCATACTCATTAATCACATTTCAAAATGAAGGTTTTAAAATTCGGCGGTACTTCTGTAGCAAATGCTTCAAATATTGCTTTGGTCAAAAGAATCATCGAAACTACCGAAGGAAATAAGATTATCGTAACGGTATCCGCCCTTGGAGGCATCACCGACCTGTTGTTGAAGGCATCCGTACTGGCTTCCCGACAAGATCGATCCTATAAGATGATATTAGAGGAAATCGAACTGAGGCATCTTTCGGCCATAAAAGAATTGATTCCTATCAAAGGGCAAAGCAGTATTCTGAGTAAGGTCAAAACCGATTTAAATACTTTGGAAACCCTCTTGGAAGGGGCTTTTTTAATCGGGGAAATTACGCCCAAATTATCTGATAAAATCGTGAGCTATGGGGAATTGCTATCGTCTTATATGATCAACGAGTACTTTATTTCCCGAGGTTTGGATGCTACTTACAAAGACAGTCGTGAACTGATAAAGACCAACGATTTTAATGGCAAAGCGGCCGTTAATTTTAAGCTTACGAATTCACTTTGCCAAACGTATTTTACAGCGGTTAAGCATAGGATTATCGTAGTCCCTGGATTTATCGCCTCCTCGGAAAACGGGAATTCTACTACCCTGGGGAGGGGCGGTTCGGATTACACCGCGGCCATTTTTGCGGCGGCGGTCGATGCGGAAATCTTGGAAATCTGGACCGATGTGAGCGGTATGTATACAGCCAATCCAAAAATCGTTCGACAGGCGCAGCCTATTCCGCATATTTCCTTCGAAGAGGCCATGGAATTGTCGCATTTTGGCGCCAAGGTCTTGTATCCCCCGACCATACAACCCGTTTTGGCCAAGGGCATTTCGATTCGGATCAAAAATACCTTTGAACCTGAAAATCCCGGTACCCTGATTACTAAGAACCAAAATGACAAGGGAAAGACCGTTCGGGGTATTTCCCATGTAGAAAACATGGCCCTTCTTTCCTTGGAAGGTTCGGGGATGGTTGGTATACCTGGTATTTCTAAACGTTTTTTCGAAGTGCTGTCCCAACAGGAAATTAGTGTGGTCTTTATTACCCAGGCATCCTCCGAACATTCGATTTGCGTCGGTATTTCGAACAGTGATGCCGACCTTGCCGTTCGGGCCGTTGAAGAAGAATTTGAATATGAAATTGAACGTGGAAAAATAAAACCAGTCGTCGTCGAAAAAGATTTGGCCATAATTGCCCTGGTAGGCGACCATATGAAAAGTCATCAGGGTCTCAGCGGCAAAATGTTCAGTACGCTGGGCAAAAACAATGTAAATATCAGGGCAATAGCCCAGGGTGCCTCTGAGCGGAATATTTCGGCCGTAATCAACAAGGAAGATGTCAAAAAGGCGCTGAATGTCCTGCATGAGGAATTTTTTGAAGAGAATGTCAAGCAATTGAACCTCTTCGTCATGGGGGTTGGTAACGTAGGGGGCAAATTATTGCATCAGATTCAAAAACAGCGTAAGTATCTAAAGGAAAATTTGAAGTTAAACCTTCGGGTAATCGGCATTTCCAATTCACGTACGATGATTTTTGATGAGAATGGGATTTCCTTAAAAAATTGGGAAGTGGTATTGGCCAATGGGGAAGCAGCCGATTCGAATAGCTTTTTCGAAAGGGTCAGGAAGTTGAATTTTCGAAACAGTATTTTTGTCGACAATACCGCCAGTGAGAAAGTGTCTTCAACGTATAGTAACTATTTAGGCAACAGTATTTCGGTCGTTACCTGTAATAAAATAGCCTGCTCATCAAAATTTGACAACTATAAAAATCTTAAGGATCTGGCCCGTGAGTACAATGCGCCCTTTTTATTCGAGACGAACGTCGGTGCAGGTCTGCCGATCATTGATACGCTAAAGCATCTTATCGCTTCCGGGGACCGTATTTTAAAAATACAGGCCGTGTTGTCGGGAAGCCTTAATTTCGTCTTCAATAACTTCTCCGACAAGGTAAATTTTCATGATATCGTAAAACAAGCACAGGAAGGTGGTTATACTGAGCCTGACCCGAAGATTGATCTAAGTGGTATCGACGTAATGCGCAAAATATTGATCCTGGCTCGGGAAAGTGGCTACCAGTTGGAAATCGACGACATTGAAAATACATCCTTTCTCCCGGCAGCTTGTTTGGAGGCAAAAAGCAACACGGAATTTTTTAACTCCTTGAAGCAATATGAACCCATTTTTCAAAAATTATACAAGGATGCCCTAAAAGCCGATAGCAAGTTGAAGTATGTCGCGCAATTCGAGGATGGGAAGGCAAGTGTTGGTCTCCAACAAATTCAGAAAGGTCATGATTTTTATAATTTGGAGGGGAGTGACAACATTGTACTATTCTATACCGAGCGCTATCCCAACCAACCTATGATCATCAAAGGGGCAGGTGCGGGGGCCGAAGTTACGGCATCGGGTATTTTTGCGGATATTATTCGAATCGGAAATTTCTGACCATGCAAGAAATCAAAATATTCTGTCCGGCCACCATTGCCAATATCTCCTGCGGATTTGATGTCCTGGGTGTGGCCCTTGAATCGGTCGGTGACGAAATGGTAGTTCGCAAAATAGCCAAAAATGGGATTTACATCACGAAACTGGAAGGTCAGGAGTTGCCGATGGAGACCCTTCAAAATGTCGCCGGGGTAGCCGGCTTGGCCTTATTGGAAAAAAGCACTTACACGGGTGGGTTTGAAATAGAGATACGGAAAAAAATCAAGGCCGGAAGTGGCATTGGAAGTAGTGCTGCCAGTGCATCGGGTGCTGTTTGGGCAATGAACGAGTTATTGGGGAGGCCGTTTTCAAAATTGGAATTGGTGCAATTTGCCATGGAGGGAGAACGCTTGGCCAGTGGGGTCGCCCATGCCGATAATGTGGCGCCCGCCCTATTCGGCGGATTTACTTTGGTGAGAAGCTATGACCCATTGGATATTGTTCCCATACCCAGTCCCTCCGAATTATATGCCACGGTAATCCATCCACAAATCGAGGTCAAGACTTCCGATTCCAGAAAAATTTTGAAAACAACAATTTCCTTGGCGGATGGCATAAAACAATGGGGCAATGTCGGCGGATTAGTGGCCGGTTTATTTACATCCGATTATGCACTAATAGGCCGATCGCTGGTAGATCATATCGTGGAGCCCATTCGGTCGATGCTCATACCTGGCTTTGATGACGTAAAATCTGCATCGTTGAATTCAGGGGCTTTAGGCTGTGGTATTTCAGGATCCGGACCTTCGATCTTTGCTTTCAGTCAAGGCAAAAAAAAGGCCGTTGAGGTCGCGGACGCCATGAAAAAAGTATATCAGCATATTGGCATCGACTATGATGTGCATGTATCAAAAATAAATCCGGAAGGCATCAAATTAATACACAGTTCGAAGTAAGAGGTACGAAATACGAACTGCGAATTGGAAAGTTCGAAGTTGGAAGTACAATACGCAGTATGGGGGTCGGTCAATTACCAATCTTTTTCTGAGGGAATCATATAGATGGATTATAAATATGGATCGTTTTCTAATTAAAAAATATTCAAATTGAAATTTTACAGTCTGAACAAAAATGCCCCAATAGTGTCTTTTAGGGAGGCGGTGCTCAAAGGGATCGCACCTGACAAAGGATTATATTTCCCCGAACAGATCAATCCTTTGCCCGATTCTTTTTTTAAGGGCATTGAAAATCTTTCGAACCATGAAATTGCGTTTCAGGCCATTCGTGATTTTGTAAAGGATGACATCCCCGAAACTACGCT
>JALHST010000031.1 GCA_022865355.1 Maribacter sp.
AAAATATTTCCAGATTCCCAATTCGCCCTTATATCCTTGTTCTATGTACATAATGTATCGATTATGGTGGTTTCCCAATTTTTGTTTTTTTTATATACTAAATTACCCTGTTCAACGGTCAGGGGACTCGCAAAGTTATTGGTGAACAGACTCCCCGTGCCTAGGCCTTGTGGCAATTGGTTTTTTAAGGTAAACGTCCATTGCGCAATCGCATTCAGACCAATATTACTTTCGAGGGCACTGGTTATCCACCAGCCGATATCCTGTTTTTCGGCCAAGGTTATCCATTCGGCGCTCCCTTTATATCCTCCGATCAAACTGGGTTTTAAGATAATAAATTGCGGCCGTATCGTATGGAGTAATTCCTCTTTTTCGTTCGCGTCAAATATGCCGATGAGCTCTTCGTCCAAGGCAATAGGTACGGGGGAAATCGCGCATAGCCTTTTCATTTCCTTTGGATTTCCCTGTTTAATAGGTTGTTCAATCGAATGCAGGTCAAATTCGCTTAAAAGGGTCAATTTTTGAAGGGCCTCTCTCGGGGTGAAGGCACCATTGGCATCGACCCGTACTGTAATTTCTTCTTTCGTATACCGCTTGCGGATAGTCTCTAGGATAGCGACTTCCTTTTTAAAATCGGTAGCTCCGATTTTCATCTTGATACAATTGAATCCCAGGGCTAATTTCTGCTCGATCTGTTCGCACATGACGACTTCATCACCCATCCAAATGAGTCCGTTTATTGGAATCGGACGTTGTTTTTCGGTAAAATCGGAGGGGAATAACAGGAACGGATTTTTTGAAGCAAGGGATAAAAAGGCTTGTTCGACGCCGAACTGAATACTTGGAAAGGGTCGCAAGGCTTCCCAGAGCGCTTCCTTACCAAGCTGAATATGGGCGCAGACCCATTTTAGCTGCTCCTCATAATGTACCACATCATCGGCACTTAAGCCACGGAAGAGACCACATTCCCCTATACCATATCGGCCACCTTCCCTTAACATCAAGAGCCAGGTTTCCTTATGGGCGAGCACTCCTCGGGAAGTACCTGCGGGTAGTTTAAAATCGAGTACATATTTTTTATAGCAAGCCTTCATCCGATGCCATCAAATTTAGCTATATTTTAGGTCTAAAAACAAGCATGATGACCGAGATAAACGGCAAAACGGTATGGATTACGGGAGCGTCTTCCGGGATTGGGGAAGCCATGGCCTATGCGCTAAATTCAAAAGGGTGCAATCTTATTATATCCTCCCGGAAAGAAAAAGACCTGCTAAAGGTCCAAGGCCATTGTGAATTTCCGGAAAAAGTGGCGGTCGTTCCACTTGATTTGACGAACCTAGATGTTTTGCCGAATCGGGTCGAAACCGCAAAAGAGGCTTTCGGTGGTATTGATATCCTGATAAACAATGCCGGCATTAGCCAGCGGTCCCTTATTGTCGAGACCGAGTTTGCGGTCTATGAAAAATTAATACAGGTCAATTATTTGGGTACGGTTGCCTTGTCGCGACTTTTGCTTCCACATTTTATAAATCGAAAAAGTGGTCAATTCGTGACAGTGACCAGCTTGATGGGTAAATTTGGATCTCCATATAGATCCGGATATTGTGCCGCAAAACATGCGCTTCACGGCTTTTTTGATGTGCTTCGGATGGAACATGAAAAGGACGGTATTGCCGTTACCTTGATCTGTCCTGGTTTTATTCAGACCAATGTTGCAAAGAACGCATTAACGGCCGATGGGAGTGCACAGGGAACCGATGACCAAGCGACGCAAAACGGACTTCCAACAGCGGTGTGTGCCCAGAGAATAATAAGGGCGATCGAAAAACGACGATTCGAAGCCTATATCGGAAGAAAGGAAATCATGGGAATCTATTTAAAGCGGTTTTTTCCGAAATATTTGCACAAATTCGTATTAAAAAGCAAGGTTAGATAGTAAGCGCTTCCCCAATATTCAAAAGGTGTAATTTTTTACCGGCCTTCTCGAAATGCTGCAATGCCATTTCGTGGTCGATTTCGATATATCCAAAGGTGTCATAGTGATAGCCGAGCACGGTATTGCACTCCACAAAATCCGATGCGATGATCGCGTCGTCTACTCCCATGGTAAAATTGTCGCCAATTGGTAAAATGGCAAGGTCTAATTTGGTGGTGAGCGGAATCAGTTTCATATCCATTGTCAAGGCGGTATCCCCGGCAATGTAGACCTGCTTCTTTTCGGAGGAAAGAACAAATCCGCCTGGCTGTCCCCCATAGGAACCATCGTCAAAGGAGGAGGTATGAATGGCGTTTACATATTTTAGGGTCCCGAAGGGAAATTTCCAAGAGCCGCCATGATTCATAGGATGTGCCTTCATGCCTTTTTTCTCGAAATGCGTAGCAATTTCAAAATTGCTAACGACGATACTTCCATGGAGCTTCCCAATTTCTTCAACATCTAACGTATGGTCTAAATGGGCATGTGTAACCAGAATGTAATCGGGCTTGATATCCTTGATTTGAATCTTGTCGCTAGCCTTCGGATTGCCCGAAATAAAGGGATCTACCAGCAACGAATACTTTGGGGTCTCAATGAGCAGGGAGGCATGGCCGAGAAACGTAATTTTCATATTTGAAGTTTTTATACTTCAAATTTAGGCAAAATTGAACCAAAAACGAACCCCTTCGGAGGTCCTGTCGATATTAAGTTTGGTCTGCAGTTGGTTGGCCAAACGGTTCATCAAACGGATTCCCATGGACGAATTGGCCCGCTCATCGGTATCCTCCGGTAAACCCACCCCATTGTCGGTGTATTCAAAGAAGCCTTCTTTTTCACCAATTTTTCTTAAATGAATATAAATCTTTCCATTTTCATCATTCACTGGAAAAGCATATTTAAAGGAGTTTGATACCAATTCATTTAAGATAAGACCAAAAGGAATAGCGCGGTCAATATCGAGTTCAATACCTTCGGCATCAATGGTAATGTTGATATTATGGCCGCCTTTTTTATAGACCGATTGTACACTATTGATCAGGCTCTCGATATAACCTTGCATTTCGATTACCGAAAGATCATCGTTCTGATATAATTTTTGATGGATCAAGGCCATAGCTTTCACACGGCTCTTACCTTCTTCCAAAGCTTCGATGGCCGCCTTGCTGCGCGTGTTCTTGGTTTGTAGGCTCAATAAGCTTGAGACCATTTGCAGATTGTTCTTGACCCGATGGTGGATTTCCTTAAG
>JALHST010000292.1 GCA_022865355.1 Maribacter sp.
GAACACTTAAGGGCAGAATCAGGTAATTTTCTAAAGCATTATCCATTATAATAGACATATTTAATCGCTCTTCAAATCTCACCTTTTCAAGTTCAATATAGTCTTTTACCAGCCCTAATTCGTCTTTAAGAGGTATCAACGAAGTGTCTTTTTCATAAAGTGACGAGCGCAGAATGTCAGATAATAAATCAATGGCCCTTCTGGCAGTTTTAGGATTTTCTATGACCAATGACTTAATTGAATTGAGTGAATTAAATAAAAAATGAGGATTCAATTGCTCCGTTAAATTGTCTAATTGGGCCTGCTTGGCGATAATTGAAAGCTCAGCGTTTTGACGGGCAGTTTCAATTTCTTTCTGATAGTAATGATATAAATGATAGGCCAAGATCCAAATAGCCATTAATCGTAAACCGGTTAAAAAAACAGGATCCCAATATTTTAACGATTCCCATAAATCAACTTCCTTGCCCCCGAAAAAAGCCCAATAGTAATGCCATTTTAGATCTACCAGCAACATATATAATGCGGCTAAAAGGATTATGGAAGGTATAATTCTTACAAACAATTGACCCAAACTAAGCGCGTTCCATTTTAATTTTAAAGCAAAGAATCTATAGCCATGCGTTAATAGGATTCCGATTGAAATGTCAAGGACATAGTTGAGGAATGTAAAAAAGTACCCGTAATTGTCTCTATAAAATACCACATACGCCCAGTAGATCGAGACCGTTCCCCATCCTAAAAGCTGGGATTTCCAATACAGGGAAATGGACTTACTATTCACTATTTTTTCGAATCTATTCATTGATGCCACAAAGTAAAAGTATAGCTGGCGATATAAAAAGGAAAAGTACAGGAGCGTGAAAATTGGGCGGTAGGCGTTATTAGATTTTATGTTGAATTAATTAATATGAAAAAATAAATAGTGCTGTCGGAATTATCAATTTGCGTACATGACATATAATGAAGCCTAACAATATTAAATACCCAACAACACAAACACAGATGGGGACATCGGAAAGCAATTGTCGCATTTACAGCGCATTTGTTTCTTATTTTAAATCCTACTCCTGGGTCACTGCACTTGGATTTATCCATTTCCATGCGAGCCACACAATAACTATGGTAGTTGCTATTTCGATAATACTGCAGAATACGTAATATTTTGTAGGTACACCTGCAAAAAGTGTCGCTGTTTGAACAAATGTCATTATTATTCCGGCAATAATGTTTGCCAATCGGTTGGCCTTGTAATTTAATATTCTTGACAAAAGAACCATTGCTATCGGAATTTCCAAAAGGAATGCAGCACTTAATAAGATATTTTCATTCATTTCCATTCCGTTTACATTTCCTGTCAAATATTGTTTTAACAGGTTCATATCCATTAATCCCATTATATCACAATACAGATAATTTAGGGTTACAAAAATCCACAGGGTGGAAAGCAACATTTTTTTGCTTGTTTTCATAATTTATCATTTTTATCTGATTTCCGCATATCTAATTTTTGTTAAACAAAGGGGGTATGATATCAGCTTCAAAATTTATGTTACCATCTGTTAAGATTAACCCCGTTTCAGAAAATATTATTGTTAAATCTTGCATCCCGCCATTTTGATGTCCATTGATAAAATATTCATTTTCATTTATTGGTATTAAATTTACCGTATGAATGTGGCTTGTTTTAACGGAATCATCCATAAACATTCCTTGTATTTTATAATCGGTATTTATACTTAATACCATTCCGATATCAACGGTTTCAAAATGAAATCTGATATGAACATTTTTAACATCTTCCCCATCAATTTTATAAATATTATACGAAATAAATTTTCCGGCGTGTTGTAAAAAATTGGTCCACATTCCTTTTAATTGCCCAAGACCTTCCTCTGTTCCTAAAAAACCTTTCATTTGATCATTGGCATAATTTATAAGTCCGTCAAAATTTTGGGTACTCATTGCATTCGCAAAGAACAAAGCAGTTTCACTGTTGGCATCATTTTCGTTCGCATTTTTCGCAAACGTATAGGTAAAAACCGACCAAGGAACTTTACCAGCGGTTTCTAAGGAGTAGGTGTTCCCTTCTTTTTTTAAGAGAAGTGCGTGTTCATCATCTAATTGATAGGTGTTAGGCGCATCAACAATACTATTGTTTTTAAACTTTATTGGTATTGGTAAATTCTCTATTCTTTTCCCTTGAACCAGTGAAATAATTTTATCGGTAATTTCGGGGACAAAAGTAATTTCGCCTTGAAACTCATCTTTTACTGGGTTTATAGAAGTAGCATTGGAAAGGATAATTATTTTAATGTTTTTATACGGCAAGGAACCCATCACTGAGGCATGCCCAGGAAGTAACCCGTTATTGTATACCCATTTTTCATCGCCTTTGTCGTCAATTACCCAACCCAATCCAGACGCCATGTTATTAACTCCCATTGATTGGGTAGCGGTATAGAGTTGCTTCTTGGATGCTGATTTTAATAATTTCCCATTATCCAAAGCTTGCATAAATTTAAACAAATCAATAGTCGTCGAAGTGACATCGGCCGCTCCCATAAGCCAGGATGGATGGTAGGGTGAATTAAACTTTTTAAATTTATCCATCCATAAATCCAAATATGGCTGCGCTTTTCGGTTTAAAGATTTGAATGATGCCACCGCTGTATTTTTCATATCTGCAGGTTTGAAGACTGCTTGTTCCATAAACTCGGCATAAGACTGACCGCTTACTTTTTCAATGATATTTGCCAAAAGCAAGTATCCAAAATTATTATAGTCGTAACCTTTTCCTGGCTCAAATTTTAATTTGGAATCTTTAAATTTTTCTAAAAGTTCACCAAAAGTTATGGGAGTTTCTTCTGGCATTAGTCCGTTCCCATTATCATCCGTTCTTCCTATATTGGCCTCTAAACCAGAACTGTTATTCAACAAATGTTGAATAGTTATCTCTTTGGAATAGTCAGGCATGAAATCTGGAAAATAGTTTGAAATTGGAGTCTCCAATGTCAATTTTCCATCTTCAACTAATTTCATAACACCAACAGCTGTCAATGATTTCGTTAGAGAGGCAATTCTAAATATTGATTTTTCAGTATTTTTTTTGTGCCCCAATACATCGGCATAACCAAAACTTTTTTGATAGATTATGTTGTTGTCCTTGCTAATTAAAACACTTCCGACAAAGCGGTTGTAATACGAATAACTTTCAAGTAGTGCGTCAACATTCTTTTTTAATTCCTTGTTCGAGCTTGATTGTCCAAAGGAATTAATTCCTAAAATCAATATGATTATGATCACTATTGCCTTTTTCATTTTTTTATGATTTTTAATGGTTTTGAAGCAATATTAGAATGCTTGAATGACACTATCAAAAGAATGTGATCGTTGACTGCATTGCTGTGACAGGTTTCCATAATTGTGTGAAAAAAGGCAAACTTCACAGCAATGCGCAAATTGGTCCCTACAATGGTATGTTCTGCCCTTTTTAATGTTTTCAATTTATTTTAAACGCTACTTTTGATGTGAAGCCGTTACTAATGAAGAAATATATAGAACCATGCATTCACATTTTAGTCTGGGGAATAGGCTACTTTCTAATTTTAAACTATACGTCTACAATTGGAGATTTTAGGAAAGAGAGGGGCCCCTATTGGGTTGCCCTTTTTTTCGGGATGCTTATGAACCTAACCGTTTTTTATTCGACCGCATTTTTTTTGGTTCCAAAATTTTTGCGCCTAAAAAGAATAAGGGCATTGATCTTTTTCTTATCAGGGGGTTTCATACTGATTAACTTATTTGAAAGTATCATCGATTATAGGTATTTAGCAGTTTTTTTCTCTTCTGCAAATGAGTCTTTCGTAGTGTATTTACTTTATAATTCCGTTGTTAGTTTTTTTATATTACTAGTCGCTTTGTCTTACGCCCTAATTAAATATTGGATACAAAATGAAAAACTTAAACGTGAATTGCTGGAAGAAAAGCTTTCCACTGAAATGGCTTTTTTAAAATCTAAGATCAACCCCCATTTTTTGTTTAATGTTTTAAATAGTTTTTATGCCAAAGCATTAAGCTCTAATGTCCCGGAATTAGCGGATGGAATTGCCAAACTGGCAGAATTGATGCGTTATATGGTGTATGAAACGAATGAAGATAAGGTAGCACTTGAAAAAGAAATTAAACACCTTAAGAATTTCATTCAGATATATCAATTACGAATGGCTGAAGACGACGAGGTGTATATAAATTTCAAGATTAAAGGAGATACCAAAGTTGTAAACATTAGCCCGATGTTGTTAATTCCTTTTGTTGAGAATGCCATCAAGCACGGTATTGATCCCAAAACAAAATCCTTCATCGATATATCGCTGGAGGTGGCGCAAAATAAACTATGTTTTAAAGTAACCAATACCATACATCAAGGTATTTCTGGCTTGGCCGGTGAGATTTCCGGTTTCGGACTCGATAATTTAAAAAAGAGACTCCGCATACTATATCCAAATGCCCATACATTGGAAACAAAAGAGGACCAGGGGCATTTTATTTCTTTACTTATTCTGCAACTCGATGAACGAACATTATGAACTGTGTAATAATTGATGACGAACCAGCTGCTATTGAGGTACTTAAATTTCATTTAAGCAGCATTCCCTTCGTTGTTTTGACCAAAACATTTAGAGATCCCTTGGATGCGCTTTTATACCTTCAAAAGCAGACTATCGATCTTGTTTTCTTAGATATAAATATGCCAAAATTGTCCGGGATTAGCTTCCCCAAGTTTTTACAAAACCCTCCACTTATTATTTTTACTACGGCTTATTCAGAATATGCATTGGAAAGTTATGAACTTAAGGCGGTCGACTATCTTTTAAAGCCGATTGAATTTAATAGACTACTTCAAGCCGTTATGAAAGCCCAACAGCTTTTAGAAAAAAATAGTAGCATAGTCACTTCAAGTTCAGAAATTTCTCCTGATATCTCTGATCAAACAATTTTTATTAAAAGTGGATCGGAATTTCATCAATTGTATATTCAAAGTTTAAAATACATAGAAAGTGATGGTAACTATGTTACTTTCTATATGGATAAAGGACCTGTTTTGGCACGTTATAAAATATCCGAAGTGTTAGAATTACTTCCAAAAGAGTATTTTATTAGAATACATCGATCCTATATTGTGGCCTTAAAACATATAGAAACAGTCAAAAAACATTGTGTGGTCATTGATGCCAAAGAGATTCCTATAAGTAGTAATTACAGAGAGGGATTTCTTGCTATGATTGATGAAATAGGAAAGAAAGGGGACCATAAAATCTAAAAATGAATAATTTCATAGTGAGACAGGTTTTTGTTTTTCACAAATTTTAATCAATATTATCCAAGGTATTTTCCTTCCTACCTCTTCTCCAAAAATAGATTCCGAACAAAAAGGTTACCAAGGCAAACATAATTCCGTATTCACCAAGCCAGTATTCGCTTCCTTCAATTTTTGATGTTAACGGGGGAAATATTTTCTGAACATATACATTGCTTACCGCATGAAAGATTACTGCCGGCCATAGACTGTTCGACTTAAAAGTGTAATAGGTCATAATAAACGACATCGAAATGATAACAACAAAAAAAGTTGTGAATTCCAAAGGAATATTTCCACCATAATACACTATTAACGGCCAGTGCCAGGAGGCCCAAACAATCCCACTAAAAAGAGAAACACCTGTAAAAGAAAGCACCTTTCTTAATTCATAGATAAAAAACCCTCGCCAACCGATTTCTTCCCCTAAAGTGGTTGCCATTGCCCTTATGACACCAACCGTACCTAGCAGGATAACGGGGACGATTACTGAAAATGTTGGACTCAATGTCCCTATTCCAACTAATCCGAGTTCTTTAGCCCAATCCAAAATCATTTTACCATTTGGTAAACCTCCCAATCCAAAAAGCCAGATGAGTACATACGTAATACAGACA
Source organism: Maribacter sp. (assembly GCA_022865355.1). GTDB lineage: Bacteria > Bacteroidota > Bacteroidia > Flavobacteriales > Flavobacteriaceae > JALHST01. Next base: position 5,977 of record JALHST010000292.1, read on the forward strand.
TACAAGACAGGAACCAAATACGATAAGCGAATATATTTCCAATTTCCCCAGTTCCAATTTAAAGAAGAAATAGACCGTCCTTTCAATTTTAAGGTAATTATCGCTGCTAGGGCCGGACACCACATAAGTCCCCCGATGTATATGCTAGAAGGATATAAATTGACTATTGCATAATGAAATAGCGCACTAGTGATTGTGACAATAGAAAGGAAAATAATGATTGTTTTCCACGCTTCGGTTCGTTCCGATACCTTTTTTAGCATTTTAGGTTGGTTTTTTGGAAGACGAATTGCAAGAATATTTGTTACTTAGGGTCAAACGGCATTCTAATCCAGGTGAGGTTCTTGATTTTGAAAATACCACTGAACGTTGCCAAATTACTAATAACGAAAGTTACATGAAGTAAGCAGGATTGGCAGGTTGCACCTAAAATTTTATAGGTACGGGCGACTAACAAATAAGTCTCGCTGCGTAATATCAATAATTATAATTATTTAAACTTCAAGAACCAATTCAAATATAATATGTTGATGTCCCATAAAACAGCCAATTTACGGGGCATTTTCCCAAAAACATTGTTCCTTTTCACAAAATGTCCTATTCCTGGTCTCATTAATTAGTTTCGTTAATCCGCTTTTTACGGAACAAGCAAGTTTGTTCTGAATGACCCTAGATTGAAATAATAAACCTCTACAGAAACCCAAAAATAAACTTTCAAAGTTCGAATCGCGTTCCCCGACAGCCCAAATGTTAAAGCCATTTGTTTACAGGACTTTCCCAAGTATAACATAAAAACAGGACACGCAATAGGACACGTTCATAGTGAAATTTAATGCTATTTGGGCCGTTTTGCAATGATTTAATAAAACAAAAAAACCTGAAATCAATTAATTATCAGGTTTCTAAATCCAATAGGTCGAGGCATCAGCGTTAGAACCCTTGCCAGATACCCTTTGAAAATCAATATGTTATCGCATTTTTTGAGAATAGGAGACCTATTAGGACACATATTACAGCGTTTTGACGCTTTCGCTTAATAAAAATAATAAAAACGATTACAAACTGACACGAATGAGTTTAAATTTTATGAAGTCATCCACAGATAACTTCTATTCGGTAAATCATATACTGCTCTTAATCAGTATTAGGTTTGCACTCACTAACATTGTTTGGGCAGAAATGGGAAACACTAAATAACTAACCAATTAAAAACACCATACAAGTCCACCCAGAACTTTATCTTACTTTACTTTTTCCTTTATAAACTTTTTGCCAAGCATAAAGATCAGCCAGGGCAATACCGTAAATTGTAGTATGGGCGAAACCCCTAAATCGACAAATGGCATTAAAGGCATTGCGTCGGCATAGGCCCAATCGCCACGCATGGTATGCCAAACTTCGGCCAATATTGCTCCCAAGAACCCGACAAAGGCCAAGAGCAATACTTTATTTGCCCCCATGTTCTTTATCCAAAAGACATTTTTGTACACGAACCCAAATGCAAAAAAGAGGATAAGCACCATCAACATATCGGCGAGGGATGCCAGTCCACAAAACAAAATATGTTTCCATTCATATTCAAAACCCTTGTACAAAGGACCTTGTGCCAGTTCCCAAAATATGTTCAGAAAAAAGGCCACTACTGAAACTGCCAAAATCAAATGATTGTAGTTTTGCTTATCAGACACTACTTTGGCAAAATACAAATAGAATAGAATGACCAAAACCAATACTATGGTGGGTACAACGAAAATACCGGGGCTTAAGCTCTCCATTTTGTTGGTTTTAATTTGTTAAATATCATTTTTTAGCTGTGTCAAATATTTTATAATTTCATCTTTTTCCACATCACAGAGTTTTGCATCCCAGTGCATAATGGTGTAGGAAGAAAGCGGCATTTCATTGTCTTCCAGCCGGCTGATTATGGACTTTAACCTGCTGTTCTTCAGAAGTATAAGAACTAGGATCAAAACTGTTAAAAGCCGAAACCATCATTCCTCCTACCTTCGCGGTATCGTCTTTATCATCTGCAACCTAAGCATTTTTCAATTCCAGATAATTGGCAACCAGCATCGTCGATTTCGATGTCTTTTGGCCTTCATCCATCATCATGTCATTTGACGATTTCATTGTTGAATCATGATGCATTTCTCCTTCTTCATTATGGTGCCCATCTTCATTCTCCATTTCGGAATGGTGTCCATCTTCGTTGTTGTTTTCTTTTTTTGTGTCCCTACATGACATTGCCGTTAGGGTCACAAATGCTACTGCCAAAATTCCTATTGAAATTCTTGTTTTTTTCATGGTATTAATTTTTATGTTAATTTATATTACTTTATGATTTATATCCTTAAGGATGCTTAAGACAATTAAAGTTTTCCGATTACCTTTTCCAATTTTGCGGTTATTTCCTGGGCAATTTTTTTCAATGTTTCGTTTTCGACCGATTGCATGGATGCCATAGGGTTCACGGCTGCGACTTCAACTACTCCTTTTGAAATTTCTTGCACGATTACATTACACGGCAGCATAGTTCCAATTTTATCCTCTGCCTCCAATGCTTTATGGGCATAGGGTGGATTACAGGCCCCCAGTATCCTATATTTCTTGAAATCCACATCCAGTTTCTTTTTCAAGGTTTCCTTAATATCAATTTCGGTAAGTATGCCAAAACCTTCCTTTTTTAGTTCTTCGGCAACTTTTTCAATTATCAGGTCAAAATCACCCTTAAGGGTTGTGTTGAAATAATATTTCATCATATTTGTTTTTAGAATTAATCAATCGTTTTTGTTCATCATATTCTTCCTCGGAAATTTCACCCTTGGCGAAACGATTGGCCAGAATCTCCTCGGGACTCTTTTTTTCTTCTTTTCGTTTTTTTTCGCTAATAAAATTAGTCCAACAGCTATTCCACCCGCGACTATGGCCTACTAGTACATCATCATTATTCTAATTTCTGGTTAATTGAGCCTGTTTTGAAATATTTCAAAACAGGCTCCTAGTTTTACTTATTGGGTTTATGTTCTTTGGAACCTACTTTCTTATTCTCCATTTTCTCCATCATTTTCTCTTTCATTGCGGGATTATTCATCATGTCGTCCATCATCTCTTCCATCATTTCAAGATTTTCCTTCATTTTTTGCATCATTTCTTCTTTCATGTTCATTTGCATTTCTTTGTTTTCGTGCATTTTTTGCATTAGCATCTTTCTACCTTCAGGATCTTTCAACATCTTATCGAGCATCATTGTTTGCATTTTTCCCTTCATTTCAGGATTTTCCTCCATCATTTTCTGCATATGTGATTTCATCTTTTCTTTCATTTCCGGATTGCTTTCCATCATCGTTTTCATCTTCCCCGATTCCATCATTTGCATCTGTTTCTGCATCATTATCTTGCCTGCGCCATCATTTTGTTGCGCGAAGTCGATGAATTCGCTGAATCGGCTAGGGTTCGAAATTATCTCTTGATAGACCGCATCCCTTTTTTCTTGCTTTTCCAACGTTTCGGAAGCATTAAAGGTGGATTTACAACTCATTAATGAGCCGATCACACCAATGATCAATACTGTTTTTACAATTGTTTTCATTTTACTTAATTTTTAGAATTAATAATTCGCTTTTGTTCTTCGTATTCTTCTTTGGTGAGCTCACCTATGGCGTAACGCCTGTTCAAAATTTCCAGGGGAGTTTCCCTCTTGAGAATTTTACTTCCATTCTTTCCAGCATACAGGTAAATTCCCAATGCTATGGCTCCCAATACTATAATCCATGTGTACATCATAATTTTATCATTTTAATAATTAAAACCGAA
>JALHST010000293.1 GCA_022865355.1 Maribacter sp.
CCTGATTCTTATATTTTAGATAGTGCAAAAGGGTTTTAACAATTCCATTTTCAGTAAAAAAAAGGAAAGAACTTGCTTTTTTTATGTTAATTCGTCCATAAAAAGTACGGTCAACTACATTTTCATCGTTAAAGTTGTATTCGGTGAGAGGTAAATGGTTTCGACAAACGGTACAGATGAGGTACTCTCCTCTGAATAAATGAGCATTACATCCAAAACATACCTTGGGCAATAGGATGCTGTTTATATCATTTAGTATATTTGATAGTTTAGAGTTCAACCAAAATTCTTATATTTTAACCTACTTAATGCATACTTGTTCCAATGGATGGCCAAGATACAAAATTCAATTACAAAATAATTCTTGCTGCTTTGGTGGCCGTCATATTAGGCATCTTAATTGCCTTTTATTACAGTTACGCCCAATCTAAGAGCCAAATCAATTTTTTGGAGCAAGAGAAGGAACTTCTGGTAAAGGACCTTACCTTGATGAAGGGCGATGTAGATCGGCTTTCTGCACTCAATGAGGTCAACGAGATCGAATTACAGGATTCAAGATATAAAGTACAACAATTGTTGGATTCGGTAGGTAGATTAAACTTCACGGTTGAAAAGCTTCGAGAATACAAGAGTGAATTGCGAAGACTGGAGGCCAAGAACGACAGCCTTAAATTAAAGAACAACTTCCTAAAATACAATAACATGGTGCTTACCGAGCGGTATGAGGAAACCAGAAAGCAGATAGAGGAGTTGCGGGGCAAAAGCAGTTCTTTGGCCGAGGCTGAAGCATTGCAACGCAAAAAAATACAAGAGCTGAACAAAGAATTGAAAACCAAGAGCTATTTGCGCCTCCGCACTTCTGGGGCTAATGGATTTCGACTGAGAGGCGGCAAGCCGATTATGACGAATAAGGCCTCGATCATCGAGAAACTTAGGGGTTGTGCAACGATAATCGCAGATCCAACTGCAATCAACGAGCAACGCGTCATTTATTTTCAATTTTTAGACCCCAACAAAGGCATTATTGAAGACAATGCAAATATCATATCGGTGAACGGTAATATTTATAGTAAGCGAGTGGAAGTTCTACTCATGGGTGAGGATATTGATGTTTGCGATTTTATTACTATACCCGCCGGTTCGCTTGATACTGGTACCTATACCCTTAATATTTTTGAAGACGAACGTCTGCTTACAAGCTCTGAATTTGTTTTAAAATAAATTCTTTCGATTTAGGCTAATATTCTATTTTTACCAAATGGCAAAACAAGAAGACGATTTCAAAAAAGTTATTTCCCACGCAAAGGAATATGGTTATGTATTTCAGTCTAGTGAAATATATGACGGCCTGAGTGCCGTTTATGACTATGGACAAAACGGCGCAGAACTCAAGAAGAACATTCGTGAATATTGGTGGACGTCCATGGTGCAGCTCAACGAGAATATTGTCGGAATCGACGCCGCCATTTTCATGCATCCTACCACCTGGAAAGCTTCTGGGCATGTTGATGCCTTCAATGACCCTTTGATCGACAATAAGGATTCCAAAAAAAGATATCGCGCCGATGTACTCATAGAGGATTATGTGGCCAAAATAGAGGCGAAAATCGAGAAAGAAGTTGAAAAGGCCGCCAAACGTTTTGGCGATTCCTTTGAAAAGGAGCAGTTCTTGACGACCAACCAGCGGGTAATGGAGTATCAGGAAGAAGCCACAAGAATCCTAAAAAGAATGGGAAAGTCATTAGCGAATGAAGATTTGGCCGATGTGAAGAAACTTATCGAGGAGCTTGAGATCGCATGCCCCATGTCCGGGTCTAAGAACTGGACCGATGTGAAGCAATTTAACCTTATGTTCGGGACCAAGTTAGGGGCTTCTGCAGAAAATACTACTGATTTATACTTGCGACCGGAAACGGCCCAAGGAATATTCGTTAATTTCTCGAACGTTCAGAAGTCTGGCCGAATGAAAATTCCTTTCGGCATTGCGCAAACCGGCAAGGCTTTTCGCAATGAAATTGTCGCCCGACAATTCATTTTTCGCATGCGGGAGTTCGAGCAGATGGAGATGCAATTCTTTATCCAACCCGGCACGCAAAAGGAATGGTATGAAATATGGAAGCAAAAGCGATTGAAATGGCATCTATCATTAGGATTGGGTACTGAAAATTATCGATTTCATGACCATGATAAATTGGCCCATTATGCAGACGCGGCCGCTGATATTGAATTCCGATTTCCATTCGGGTTCAAGGAATTGGAAGGGATTCATTCCCGAACCGATTTTGATCTTGCCAACCATGAAAAATATTCCGGTAAGAAATTGCAATATTTCGACCCTGAAAAAAATGAAAATTATGTGCCATACGTGGTAGAAACCTCCATCGGTCTGGACCGAATGTTTTTGGCGGTATTTTCACACGCTTTGCAAGAAGAGGAACTTGATAACGGCACCGTCAGGACGGTACTTCGACTTCCTTCTGTTCTTGCGCCTACCAAAGCGGCCGTCTTACCCTTGGTCAAGAAAGACGGTCTGCCCGAGTTGGCGCAAGAAATCGTTGAAGACCTTAAATGGGATTTTATGGTAACGTATGACGAAAAAGACGCCGTAGGGCGTCGCTATCGAAGGCAAGATGCCAATGGTACACCATTCTGTATTACGGTAGACCACCAATCGCTTGAAGACCATACCGTGACGCTTCGACATCGAGACTCTATGCAACAGCAGCGCATTTCGATCAACGATGTCAAAGGCATTATCCACAAGGAGGTCGACATGAAGAGTTGGTTGAAGCAAATGGTATGACTAAGGTAGTAAATACTCTATTCGCAGGCCACCATAGATATTTCTCCCATTCCCAGGATAAAAATAGCGGGGTTCGGCACCTCCGAACCCTACGGCATTGATAAGAACCGATTGCGCATATTTGGTATCGCCCATGTTGTTGATACCAAAATCAAGTCCGGCGATAAAGCCCTTAAAAATTTCTTTTTTATAACCCATTCGCGTGTTGATGAGCGTGAATGCCTTGCTATATAATGACGTAGCATCCGTTAAGGGAATCTTATCGACGTATTGTAGTGTAGAATTCCAATAGAATCCATTGGCCCATTGCAATTGAGCCCCGAAATTCAAACGATGTTTTGGGACACCGGTCAACGGATGACCTGAATAGTCGGTATCCGCGTCGATAAATTCAACAAAGCGATCATCGCTAAGGCTATAACTTATAAATGGGGAAATTTGAAAATTCTGGGTGACCGAAATCCTGTAATTTGCATCTAGATCCAAACCCTGGTGTTCAGTTCTTCCAGCATTTTTTCCTATAAACTGATCTTCCCCGACCCGTTGTGCGACCAACAGATTTTTGATATCCATGCGATATAGCGCCAATTCGATTTGTAACCTACCGTATAAAAATTCCATTAAAGAGCCCACTTCGTAATTCGTGCCAGTTTCTTGTTTTATGTCTGGATTTATAACGCCTTGCGGGGTCAAGGTCTCTTCCAAGCTAGGGTTGGAAAAACCACGACTGATATTGGCATATACGTTCTTACCGGATGCAATTTCATAATTCAGATCAAGACTTGGTAAAAAAATGGTGCTAAAATTTCGTTTGGCACTTTTGTTATCGATCCCCGTATTGTAGAGGTCCTTAAAATCATAATTCGTACTATTAATGTTAAGGCCAACTTGTGCCGTAAAATTTTTAGCAAATAGATAATTTGCATACCCGAATAGATTCAACTGTCTTCGCAATTCCTTATTTTCACTCAGCGGATCGCCTTGTAGACTTCCATTCCCATTATTGTTTTCATAAAGATTCTCAAAGGTTCCCCAGTCATAGGTGTCCTTGTAAAGTTCGGCACCCAAGGAATATTTTATATTTTGCTCTTTAGGTCCGATAGCCCCCGAGAAACGGGTCCGAACGCCATAGCCATTGGTAAATTCATCTAAAATATTAAAAGGGCGGGGTTCGTAATGATCCAAATAGGTATAGAAAATACTGGTGGTATTCTCCAAACCTTGGCGAAACTTATGCAGATAGGAGAGTCCTACCAGAGTATACTTATTCGCTTCATAGCCCTTGGCCGCCTTCCAGGTGAAGGCCGCTTGTTTTGGATTTTCATCAAAGGCCGACTGGCTAATCGAACTGGCTATTTGGGCATAGTAATCGATATAGTTGACCAGAAGGCCTATCTTATTTCTTGTATTGATTTTATAAAATGATTTTAGAAGGATGCCATCTCTTTGAAAGCGATTGTTTTCGCGATAGCCGTCGATGTTCATATGCCCATATTGCAGACTTACCGACAGTTGGTCCTCGGCATGTGAAAAATTGAAATTGTTTTTGAGCAATCCGTAGGAGCCAATAGTAAAGTTATTTATAACTTCGGTAGTTTCCGAATAGGGATCTTTTGAATTCAAGACGATTGCACCCCCCAAGTTTGTTCCGTATGCCGTACCCTTAGGGCCCTTTATGACTTCGATCGATTGTAAGTTTTCAACGTCATAGGCCTCGATCGTAGAGGACCCGGCACCATTCGTAACCGGAATATCATCGAAATATAATCTGAGTTTGTCGGTGCCGAAAGGGGTTCGTGCACCTACGCCACGAATGGTTATACGATTGGTATTCAGCGCCCCTGATAATACATATACACCTGAAATTTGGTTGATCGATGAGGTGATGTCAATAGGGCTATAATTTTCAAAGACTCTTGCCCCTATGCCGCTTGAAGGAACTATTCCTGTGGCATTTCTGATTTTTAGTGTATCAATGAGGATGACTTCATCCAATCGCGTTATGCTATCTTTTTGAATGTTTTCTTGTGCCAAAGAGTAGGAAGATCCGACAAATAATAAAAAAGAGAATGACAATGCCTTCATGTAGTTCGTATAAGGCACTAAAATATGGATTAAAATCGAAATCCGATCGATAAACCAAAGCGGTACATAAAGGCATCCTGAAAGTCGGCTGCATTCACATTGCGGCCCAAGCCTCCATTTATTTCAAGACTAAATTTTTCGCTTCTGGTCAGCCATTTATTACCAACTCCCAGGCCGATGGCAAGCGTACTATAATCATTGTTTCGAGCCCCGATAATATTGTCGGGAATTTCATCTTCCCCAGTATAGTATAACCCGAAGGCTTCTGCAAAGAAGCCACTTCTTGGTGCAAAACCAAAGTAGGCCCGAAAATTTGGGCCGATCCCGAAATTTCCGTTAAAATCGGTGGCCTTACCATCAAAATATAAAGTACCTCCCACGCTTGTATCTTCATTCAAAAAGTACTCATAGGAACCTTCGACAGTAGTGGTGGCCAAAAACAAGCCAATATTAAACTTTACTTCATGCGCATTGTCATATCTTGAATAGGCTTGTGACGAGGCGAAATTGGAAATTAATAGCGAGGTCGTCAAAGCCAAAAAATATTTCATCATGTTCGATTTTCAAGTTTTAGTTTCAGATGCAATTCCCGTTCCGAAAATGTAAAATTAGCTTTTTAATGCGTTGAAATTTTAGAAGCTTTCATGATGTTTTTATTATTTTTAGCCCTTTTAACCTACAAATGAAGATCATATCTTATAATGTAAATGGCATTCGGGCCGCATTGAATAAGGGTTTCATCAGCTGGTTACAGGCTGTGGACCCCGACGTGGTATGTCTCCAGGAAATCAAGGCGATGAAAGACCAATTAGATCTTTCTGTATTTAAGGAGGCGGGTTATGCATTTACGTATTGGTATAGTGCCCAAAAAAAAGGGTATAGCGGTGTTGCCATATTGTCTAAAACCCAACCAGACCATGTAGAATATGGTACAGGCATAGATTATATGGATTTTGAAGGAAGAAATGTACGGGCCGATTTTGGGGAAGTTTCCGTTATGAGCATGTATCTGCCATCAGGAACAAACCTAGATCGATTAGGCCATAAGTTGCAGTATATGGCCGATTTTCATGACTATATTGACCAATTAAGAATAGAACGCCCCAAGCTCATAATTTTAGGTGATTATAATATCTGTCATCAGGCAATAGACATCCATGATCCTATACGAAATGCCAATGTTTCGGGATTTCTGCCAGTTGAACGAACATGGATCGGCAACTTTATAGGCAACGGATTCATTGACAGTTTTCGTCATTTTAATAAAGAGCCCCATAATTATACTTGGTGGAGTTACCGTGCCAATGCCCGGAATAATAATAAGGGTTGGCGGCTTGACTATGGTATGGTCAGCGAACCCTTGAAGGAAAATTTGAAACGTTCGGTGATTTTATCGGAAGCGAGACACAGCGATCATTGCCCAATCTTGATCGAACTTGAAGTTTAATGGTTCGTTCTAAAAACCCTTGGCTATATAATTTGTAAATTTGCGCTTTCTAATTCGGCACATCTATAATACATGGAATATACCAACCTTCCGCACACCAAAATTGAAGTAAGTAAAATATGTTTGGGCACGATGACCTGGGGCAATCAAAACACCGAAGCCGAAGGTCATGAACAAATGGACTTTGCCTTGGATAAGGGAATCAATTTTTTTGATACCGCTGAATTATATCCCATTCCGGCACATCCTGACAGACACTCGGCAACAGAAAAAATTATAGGTACTTGGTTTAAAAAGAAAAAAAATCGGGAAAAGATCGTCTTGGCCTCTAAAATTGTCGGCAAGGATGAATTAACTAGGTTTATTCGTACTACCGGATTTTCTCGGGAATCTATCATTGAAGCGGTAGAAGGAAGTTTGATGCGCCTTCAAACCGATTATATCGATCTCTATCAGCTGCATTGGCCTGAAAGAAATACCAATTATTTTGGCAAACGGGGTTACCAGCACGATATTACCGACTTTTGGGAGGATAATATCCATCAAGTATTGGAGACCTTAAATGATTTGATCCATGAGGGTAAAATTTTACATGTGGGGCTTTCCAATGAAACGCCTTGGGGCGTTATGCGCTATTTGGAAGAAAGCAAGGTGCATGCCAGTCTGCCAAGAATGATAACCATCCAGAATCCTTATAGTCTGTTGAACCGACAGTTCGAAATTGGAAATTCGGAAGTCTCACATAGGGAGAAAATTGGGCTATTGGCCTATTCCCCTTTGGCATTCGGGGTATTAAGCGGAAAATATCTTGGCGGCATGCAGCCAGCGACCGCCAGACTTACGTTGTTCCCAAATTATACGCGATATGATAGTGAAACCGCTACGAAAGCCACTGAAAAATACTATAGATTGGCCCAAGAACATAATATTCCGATTGCCAAAATGGCCTTGGCCTTCGTCAATAGTCGCCCTTTTTTGACCAGTACAATTATCGGTGCTACGAATATGCGACAACTCAAAGAAAATATTGAGAGCATAGATTTGAAATTGAGCGATGTGGTACTTCAGGGTATTGAAAAGATCCATAATGAATTCCCAAATCCTGCGCCTTAAAAGTAGACTATGCATTTTTTAAAAGTAGGTTTTTGGCAGTTCATCTTGATCTTAGCGGTCATTGTGATTATTCTCGTATTTGCGAGAATAATGCGCGATAAACGTTAGGGCTTAGACGAACAACTTGGCAACGACGTCTTCGATTCTAGCGACCAAATGCACCTTGATTTTCGAGTTCTTGAGTCCAATTTTATTGCGTTTGGAAACATAGATATCAGTAAACCCAAGTTTTTCGGCTTCCAATATTCTTTGTTCTACACGTTGAACGGGCCGTATTTCCCCCGCAAGCCCGACTTCGGCAGCAAAACAAGCCCCTTTTTCGATGGGGATATCTGAATTGCTTGATAATATGGCCGCAATTACCGCAAGATCAATGGCAGGGTCATCTACAGAAATTCCACCTGTAATGTTCAAAAATACGTCTTTGGCACCCAGTTTAAAACCTGCTCTTTTTTCAAGAACCGCCAAAAGCATATTCAAACGTTTGACATTATAACCAGTTGAAGAACGTTGTGGCGTACCATATACCGCCGTACTTACCAAGGCCTGTATTTCGATTAGCAAAGGGCGCATACCTTCTATGGTGGAAGCAATGGCAGTGCCACTTAAACCTTCATCATTTTTCGATATCAGAATCTCCGACGGATTATTTACTTCCCGAAGTCCGTTCCCCTGCATTTCGTAAATCCCTAATTCGGCAGTTGATCCAAAACGGTTCTTTAACGCCCGTAAAATGCGATATACGTAGTTCCGGTCGCCTTCAAATTGAAGTACCGTATCTACCATATGTTCCAGTATTTTTGGGCCGGCAATAGAACCATCTTTGGTAATATGGCCGATCAAAATAACAGGCGTATTGGTTTCTTTGGCAAATTTAATAAGTTCGGCGGTGCATTCCCTGATTTGCGAAATGCTGCCAGCCGCCGATTCTATATAATCTGAATGCAAGGTTTGGATCGAATCGATGACCACGATGTCGGGCAATGTATCCTGTATCTGTTGAAAGATGTTCTGGGTTTTGGTTTCGGTCAGGATAAAACAGGTCTCGCTATTGGGATGAATGCGATCAGCCCGCATTTTAATCTGTTTTTGGCTCTCTTCCCCCGACACATAAAGCGTTCTATAGGGTAATTTAAGGGCTATTTGGAGTAACAAGGTACTTTTGCCAATTCCGGGTTCACCTCCTAATAGAACCAAGGAGCCAGGCACCAAGCCGCCACCCAATACCCTATTAAATTCAAGATCATGGGCATTCAATCGAATCTCCTTTTCGGTACTGATTTCACGGACCCTTAAGGGAGTCGCTAATTTTTTCATAGTGCCGGAAGCAATTTTCCAGCTTATTTTTTCTTCCTTCTGGATGACTTCTTCCACAACGGTATTCCATGCTTTACAGGCGGAACATTGCCCCACCCATTTGGCATACTGCGTACCGCAATTTTGACAAAAGAAAGCTGTTTTCGTTTTGGCCATTTCCAAAGGTTAAGGTCTGGCGTTAAAGATAAAACTTTGTTTGGGATTGCACAGATTTTGTGACGCGGGGTTTTTACGTGGATATTTTCTAAAGGATGGTTAAATCGGAAGTTTGGCCGATAGGGTATGGCAATACAATTTTGAGGAATCAATTACCCTTTTTCCTAGACCTGAGGCATGATAAAAATACTTCGATAGTTTGTGATTCGTAGGGATATCTTTCTCAAAGCCCATGTTCACAATTCGTTTTTCGGAATTTGTTGAATGGAATTGGGAAATTAACTGACTAAAATCCAAAATCGGCCTTTAAGGCATCAATTTTTTCCAAAGCCATATCCTTGGTGAGAAAATCAATTTCTTCCATGCCGAAAGCCTTTTCAAAGGTTTTTAGGGCCTTTTTGGGCTCTCCCAATTGCTCATAATACTCTCCTTCGAAATAGAAACCGAGCATGGTATCGGGAAATTCCTGCTTACAAAGATCTGATAGGGGTTTTAAAGATTCGTTATCCTCCTTTTTTCGTATGGCGGCATAGATGGCCATTACGTCATTTAGGTCAACTCTTTTTCGAAACCCGAACAAGTCCTCAATGCCTTGATATTTATCCTCCAAGTATTTGAAGACCGGCTCATCAGACGTTAAAATTTTCGTTTTGTATTCTTTAGGACTTATGGGTTTGAACATCCCAAAAATATTATCAAACGCCTTACCTAATCCATAGGTCGCTACCGAAATATGATCTGCGCCGGGATATTCATCGAAGTAATAATGAAGCGTTTCCTTATTAATTGCCCCAATTGCCTTGTGCAAGGCCATTAATCGGGCCGTATCTTCATTTTTTTCGCCTTCTATGATCAGCTGGTAAAAAATTTGTTTCTCAAAAGTGCCTAGTCGATCGGGTAATCTTGTCTCCATTTCTGGCGCCAAGCTGGGGGAGATACTGATATAGGCATTAAAGAGCGAGTTGTCTTTGAACAACCAATAATTTTCAAAATTAGCTGTTATATCGTAACCAACGATCATCTTAAATGGTGCCGTACTAAAGTTTAGGTCGAGGTAAGGTATTATTTCCATTCCTAAAAATTCAAAGAATTGTTTCCCTTTTTCGGTAGGCAATCCCGTATCGGGTTCGAACGCACAATCCACAAAGCGGGTGCCGTTTTTACCTTGGTCTATACCCACGACAATGCTTTGGGGCATGCCATGAAAACGACTATAAAATTTCGCGTTGGCCACTACCTGGTCGAAAAGGTATTCACCATCGAGCACGACAATAAGAGGATATTTTTTCTCCTTGTCGTAATCTTCCGGAAAGTAATAACGAACATCCCTTCTCTCCTGAAGTTTGAACGATTCAAAAATTTCTTGTTTTATTTGAGCGCTTAGGTTCAAACCTATGAGAAGTGTTAAAATGGTAATTGAACGTAACATAAAAGACAATTGTGCTAATACTGGCTACTAGCTGTTTCTGTTCAATAACGGTAATATCAGAAAGGATATTGCACCAAAAACCAATATCATAAAGGTTTGGGAAATCCACATGATCCATCCAAAGGCATTTCCCGAAACAATGCCGATTCCAAATATTTCAAGCGATTTACTCACCGCAGCGGGATAGGCAATAAAGCCACCGTTGGTAGTGGTCATGGCAAATGAGCCCCCTACAAAAGCCACAAGAAGGGCGCTGAAAGAGAGGTTTGCCGTTTCAGGCACCGTGAATTTGATGACCCAGAACATGGCAATATATGCCGCCCAAATAAAAAGCGTATGCAGGATAAAGGGCCATTTATGCCTCATTTTAAAGATGCTTAACACCCCTTCCAATAAACTTTTAAGAAACCCCTTAAGTTTTATGATAAAATGCAATTTAGAATTTTTGATCAATTGGATCAGAACAAAAAGACCCAAGACCCCGATTAGCAAGATGACAATACCACCAAAAAAACCAATGCCACTTTCTGCGATAAATTCTAGAATAAGTTTGGTTTGAAGAAGCATCGCTACAATGACGATAATCAACAGCATGATAACGTCAACGATGCGCTCTGTGACAATGGTGCCAAATCCTTTTTCAAAAGGGACATTTTCATAGGTTGCCAGGGCAGTAGCCCTTAAAAATTCACCAGATCTCGGGATTCCTAAATTTGTTAAATAGGCCGTAAGAATGATCAGGACATTATTACTCAACTTGGGTTTGTATCCCATTGGGGAAAGCAAATAATTCCAACGAATGGCACGAGAAATATGACTTAAAATCCCGATTGCAATTGAAATGCCAATCCAAAAGGGATTTGCTTCCTTAATATATTTCAGGATTTCGGCGCGTTGCACTGAGGTCGTTGAACTGTAAAGGTACCATACCAAAACAACACCCAAGGCGATTGGAAGTATGGTCTTTAAGAACTTTTTTAACTGGTCGCTCAAAATTTAATTCAAGAGATTGTTTTCTTCGTTTGGGAATACCAATGCGGGATTGAAGGTTTTTGCTTCTTCCAGCTCCATTCTAGCATAGGCAATGAGGATAAGTATATCGCCTACCGCCACTTTCCTGGCAGCAGCACCATTCAAAGTAAGTTCCCCACTTCCTCGAGGCCCGGGTATAACATAGGTTTCTAGGCGCTCGCCATTATTGTTATTGACTATCTGTACTTTTTCCCCACGGATAATGTTGGCAGCATCCATCAAGTCTTCATCAATGGTGATACTTCCTATATAATTAAGATCGGCACCGGTAACTTTTACCCTATGGATCTTTGATTTTACAACTTCTATTTGCATGGCGCAAAGGTAATTAATTCAGGGCGATGTTATCGATCAGTCGCACTTCACCTGCATAAACGGCAACAAAGGCCCTATATTTTTTATTTTTCTGTTTTCTTTGAATAGGCGTTAACGTTGCCTCATCGGTTATTTCGATATATTCTAACGTCAGTTGTGGTCTTTCGTTGAATTGACTTTTCACCCATTCGGTTACCCGCTGTGCACTTTCTGTGCCAAATTTATCTTTCGCCATCCGCAGTGTTTTATAAATAAATGCGGCTTCTTCCCGTAATTGCTTGGAAAGTCTGGTATTTCTTGAACTCAATGCCAGACCACTTGGCTCACGTACTATAGGACAGCCTATGATTTCAACAGGTATATGACGATTTTCGACCAGTTTCCTTACAATCTGCAATTGTTGAAAGTCTTTTTCACCAAAATAGGCCCTATCAGGTTTTACCAAGTTCAACAACGCTTCCACTATGGTTCCGACCCCGTTAAAATGACCTTCCCGGAAAGCACCTTCCATAACCCTATCAAGCCCGTCCAAGTCATATGAATTCGAATGAACATGGGTTGAATAAATTTCTTTTATTGAAGGTGCAAAAATTATGATTTCATCTGAAATCTGCCCCAAAAGGGCCCTATCGGCTTGTATTGTTTTTGGGTATTTTTTTAGATCTTCAGCATTGTTGAACTGCGTAGGGTTGACAAAGATACTCACCACGACCTGGTCATTTTCTTCCAAGGCGCGTTTGACCAAGGCCATGTGGCCTTGATGTAAAGCACCCATGGTAGGAACCAAGCCCAATCCTTTTCCCTTTGATTGTGAAGAAAGAACCGATATTAGATCTTTTCGGGTTTTTAGCAGCAACATTCCTTTCTTTTAAAGCGAGCAAACTTACTATAATTACGGCTAATCTGCATAATTTTTGTAATTTTGCACCCACGCTAGCGCAATAAATAAAATAAAGCTTTTATGAAAGGCAAAAAGATATTGTTTGTATCTTCAGAATTAGTACCCTACTTACCAGAGAACGAAGTTTCTTTAATGTCTTACGAAACACCCAGGATGGTCAACAGTAATGGCGGCCAGATCAGGATTTTTATGCCCAGGTATGGAAACATAAACGAGCGCAGGCATCAATTGCACGAAGTTATTCGGTTGTCAGGGATGAATCTTGTGATCAACGATGTCGACATGCCATTGATTATCAAAGTGGCCTCGATTCCCAGGGAGCGCATTCAAGTTTATTTTATTGACAACGATGAGTATTTTAAAAGAAAAGCAACGTTTACCGATGTGAACGGCAACCTTTTCCCCGATAACGACCAAAGGGCAATTTTTTTCGCGAAAGGGGTCGTTGAAACCGTAAAGAAGCTGAATTGGGCTCCTGATATTATCCATGTACATGGTTGGTTGGCGTCTTTATTGCCTTTATACCTTCGAAAATACTATGCCGATGAACCACTTTTTGCAGACAGTAAAATTGTCACCTCGGTGTACAGAAAATCCTTTGAAGGTGAATTGGACCAAGATTTGATCAAGAAAATCGCGTTCGATGGTATCTCTGAAGACGATGTAAAACTGCTTGCCCAACCCAACTATAATAATTTGTTAAAAGTTGCGGTAGATTTTTCAGATGCTGTTATTTTAGCCGCGGAAGACATTTCCCAAGATTTACAAAAGCACATTTCCAACCTTGAAAAACCTGTGTTGCCATATGTTTCTATACAAGAATTTGAAGAGGCGTATGCAAATTTTTATAACACTCAAGTTTTAAAATAATCTACATGACCTTTTTGAATAGATTCAAGTTTGCCACGTTGGCGGCAATTTTACTGGTTGCCTTTTTATTTTCCTGTACAAAGGATCTGACAACAATTGGTTCTGGGGTAATCGGCGGGGAACCTTTTTCAACCGGAAAGGTTTCCTATGATGTTTTTGCCTTTAACAAGAAAATCGAGGCCGTTCGCTCCAATAAATTACCGGTCTACCAATTAGGAATCTTTTCGGACCCAATTTATGGGAAGACCGATGCCAGCATCACCTCTCAATTACAATTATCATCACCAAATCCGACTTTCGGGGCTTATTCTCAATCTGTAGAGGACAATGCGGATAATGACGGCAGTAGTACAACCATTCGTGAAAATGAAAAAATAGATTCGGTATATCTTTATATACCTTTTTTGATTGCCGATGCGAGCCTACGGGATGCAGATTCAGATGGGGTAGATGATGAATTTGATATCGATCCCGCCGATCCCAATAGCGACACCGATGGGGACGGGGTAAGCGATATACGTGAAACTGCCAATGGTACCGATCCATTGAATCCTGATACTGATGGAGACGGCATCCTCGATGGAGAGGATACTCAGACCCTACAGAATATCTTTGCCAAAAAATTCGATCTCGACAGTATTTATGGGGTTACGGAAGAGGAGTATGCCACCAACCCCTTTAAACTTAAGGTCGAACGTTCAACTTATTTTCTTAGGGATTTGGATCCCGATACCAATTTTCAGGACGCTCAGGCTTATTATTCTAGTCAACAGTTTTCGCCGACATTCGTTTCAGATGTATTATTTGATGATGATGTCACCATTAATGATGAGGAAATCTTGTTTTTCAAGAAGGATGATCCCGCCACGATCGATGTTGATGAATCCTTGACGGTCGATACGCGTTTGGGACCTGGAATTCGCATAGCTTTGGACACCGCCTTCTTTCAACAAAATATTTTGGATAAAGAAGGCAGTTTAGAGTTGTTGAGTCAGGCAAACTTCACTGATTTCTTAAGGGGTGTTCACCTATCGGTATCGTCAATAACCAAGGACATCTTGATGTTATTAGACCTCAGAAGATCAAATATTACCATGAGCTATTCCTACGATAGCGTCAACACCAATAACACCCTGACCGATACTACCGATGACACCATTGAGAGAAAACAGAGCAATTTTATTCTGAATTTCCTACAAACCCAAAGCAATGGTTTAATCATCGGAAATGCGATCAATACCTATGTGAACGATGCGTTACCGCCGGCCATCGCCGATAATTTGGACACGAATACCAATGCTGAAAAATTATATATAAAAGGAGATGCGGGTGCTTTTAGTGAGCTCAAATTATTCGATGAAAATGGAGGTACTGAAATTATAAATCAGATCAAGGCAGAAAATTGGGTTATAAATGAGGCCAACTTGGTATTCTATGTGGATCGACAAACCCTGGATGCCGCTGCAAATGTCTATGAGCCGATTAGACTTTATGTCTACAACGCCGATACGAACGAATTCCTTTATGATGTACAATCTGACCCAAAAGGCGCAACGTCTTTGTCCTCCTATCCCCAATATGATGGTATTTTGGAAAAATCGGGCGGTAAAGGAATAAAATACACGGTAAGGATTACCAAATACATCAATGATATTATTTTAAGGGATGCTCCCAATGCGACGCTAGGCGTAATGAGTACCCCTGAAATTCGGTATACCGGTTCAGCAAGTACGATGTTGGCCAATGACATTGAACAGAATATTCCAATTTCGTCTAATATTACCCCTTTGGGCACAGTGCTTTTTGGGAGCAATGTGAGTCCCTCGGATCAGGACAAGAAATTGAAGCTTGAAATATTCTATACCAAATCAAACTAGAACCATAGGTATTTAGACTCAGGCGTTCCCCAACGATTTTTAAACCAAGCCTTATGCAATCTTGAACGGATGATACCGATCAACGCAATTCTACGTTTTATGTCTAGGATTACGATTGATTTAAACTGCATCGTTTAAATTTGCAAATAGATTTTAAGTTCATCGACACAAAAACCAAAAAATATGTGCGGAATAGTTGGGTATATAGGCTTTCGTGAGGCTTATCCGATAATAATGAAAGGGCTACAGCGATTGGAGTACCGAGGGTATGACAGTGCCGGGATAGCATTATATGACGGAAAACAGATCAACCTTTCCAAGACCAAAGGAAAAGTCGAGGATTTAAAGAAAAAATCCGAGGACACGATTTCGTTGAAAGGTAAGCTCGGTATTGGGCATACGCGATGGGCAACCCACGGAGTGCCTAACGATGTAAATTCGCATCCCCATTACTCCAATTCGGGAGATTTGGTGATTATTCATAATGGAATCATTGAAAATTACGAATCGATAAAAAAAGAGTTGACCAAAAGGGGCTACACATTTGAATCGGATACCGATACCGAAGTTTTGGTAAACCTAATCGAAGAGGTCAAGAATACCGAAGGCGTAAAATTGGGACAAGCTGTGCAAATAGCTTTAAACCAGGTCGTTGGCGCCTATGCCATCGCAGTTTTCGATAAGAAAAAGCCGGATGAAATCGTAGTTGCCAAGCTAGGAAGCCCCTTGGCCATTGGCATTGGGGATAAGGAATTTTTTATTGCTTCGGATGCTTCCCCATTCATCGAATTTACCAACAACGCGGTGTATTTGGAAGACGAGGAAATGGCCATTATTAGGTTGGGCAAGGAAATAAAATTGCGAAAAATAAAGAACGATGCCATCGCTTATCCGAATATCCTTGAATTAAAAATGAATCTTGAGGAGATTGAAAAAGGGGGGTATGAGCATTTTATGTTGAAGGAAATCTATGAGCAGCCAAGAGCCATTTTAGATACGTATCGGGGCCGATTATTGGCTGACCAAGGAATCATAAGAATGGCCGGAATCGACCAGAATTTAGAAAAATTCCTGAATGCAAATCGCATTATTATCGTAGCCTGTGGCACTTCTTGGCATGCGGGATTGGTGGCCGAATATATATTCGAAGATTTAGCGCGAATACCAGTTGAAGTAGAATATGCATCGGAGTTTCGTTATAGGAATCCGGTCATTACCGATAAAGATGTGTTGATTGCCATCTCCCAATCGGGTGAAACGGCAGATACATTGGCCGCCATCAAGCTGGCCAAGGAAAAAGGGGCATTCGTTTTTGGGGTCTGTAATGTGGTAGGGTCGTCGATTGCCAGGGAAACCGATGCAGGTGCCTATACCCACGCCGGACCCGAAATAGGGGTTGCCTCGACAAAGGCATTTACTACGCAGATAACTGTATTGACCTTGATCGCCTTAAAACTGGCTAAGGAGAAAGGGGTGTTTTCCGAATCGAAGTTTCATGAGTATTTGACCGAACTTGAAACGATTCCGGCCAAAGTAGAAAAAGCGTTATTGACCAACCCACTGGTCGAAATCATTGCCAACGTTTATAAAGATTCAACAAATTGTTTGTATTTAGGCCGCGGTTATAATTTTCCGGTAGCGCTCGAAGGCGCACTGAAATTAAAGGAAATCAGTTATATACATGCCGAGGGCTATCCAGCTGCCGAAATGAAGCATGGCCCGATTGCCTTGATCGATGAACACATGCCCGTTATCGTTATCGCGACCAATAAAGGACATTATGAAAAAGTGGTAAGTAATATACAAGAGATCAAGTCACGAAAGGGCAAAATTATTGCCATCGTAACCGAAGGAGACGAACAAGTAAGAGCGCTGGCAGATTACGTCATAGAAATTCCGGATACTATCGAAAGTCTAACGCCCTTGTTGACGACCATTCCACTACAATTATTATCCTATCATATAGCGGTAATGCGTGGATGTAATGTGGATCAACCTAGAAATTTGGCAAAATCGGTTACCGTAGAATAGACAAAATATACTTTAAAAGCGTATCCAGACCATGAGGAATTCCTCATGGTTTTTTTATTGTTATTGAGCATTTTACAATTTTTATCGCCCTTTTTTGATAATATTATGCATGCATAATTTTTTTGAATTATGAATTTCGATTTGAAAAATTCTGTATATTGGTAACCAAACTAATTTAACTTAATACTAACATGAGAAATGTACTATTATTGGCCATGCTAATGTTCTGTGCCCTAGGGTTTTCACAGACAACGGTTATGGGAAAGGTGGTAGATGGGAATAATGAACCCGTACCTGGCGCGAATATCGTCATTACGGGCAAAGCAATTGGAACGACCACCGATTTTGACGGAAGTTTCACGTTGGTCACTTCTGAAGTGCCACCTTTTCAGTTAAAGATTACAAGTATTGGTTTTTCCGACGGTACTGCTGAGATAACCGAAAACAATCAAAATGTGACGATAGTCATTGCCGAGAAAGAAACCTTCCTAGATGAAATCGTCGTTTCGGCATCTCGTACGCCTGAACGTATTTTTGAATCCCCGGTTACCGTGGAGCGTATGGACACAAGAACCATTCAAGCAGCCTCGGCCCCTACTTTTTATGATGCATTGGAAAACCTAAAAGGGGTAGATTTGAACACAAATAGTCTCACCTTCAAATCGGTCAATACCAGAGGCTTTGCTACCTTCGCCAACAACCGTTTTATGCAACTTGTAGATGGCATGGATAACTCATCCCCGGCATTGAACTTTCCCTTGGGGAATTTATTGGGAATGAACGAACTCGATGTAAATACGGTGGAACTGCTTCCGGGCGCTTCCTCGGCACTCTATGGGGCAAATGCCTTTAATGGAATTATGTTCATGACCAGCAAAAGCCCCTTTGATTACCAAGGAATAAGCTTTTATGCCAAAACCGGGATAACCTCCAGTACCAATGCGGGCGATAATAATTTCACCGATGTCGGGATACGAACGGCCTATGTTTTCAGTGAAAAGTTCGCCGCCAAGGCCTCCGCCTCCTTTTTGAAGGGTACTGAATGGTTTTCAACCGATTATACCGATTACAATAATCCCAGACTTACAAG
>JALHST010000294.1 GCA_022865355.1 Maribacter sp.
CTTTCACATGAAATAGGTCTCAGAAAACCCGATCGTGAGATTTTTCAATTCGTTCTTGACGACAATGGATTAATTGCGGAGGAAACCTTATTCATTGATGATTCGAAAGAGAACACCGACGCTGCCAGCGCCTTGGGCCTGCACTGTTGGAATTTGCGAGTTGGACAGGAAGATATTATAGAACTTAATTCTAAACTTTAGATGATCTATTTGCTGCTATGCGTACTTTTCTCAAGTTCACTTTTTGTCATTTTCAAGCTCTTCACCCGATATAGGATACAAACTTCCTATGCCATAATAGTGAACTATTTTACGGCAAGTTTTGTAGGCTTCCTATTTATTGAAAGAGAAATCAATATTTCCGAACTTCCCCAAAAACCTAGGTTTTTTGGCACCTTGGCCTTAGGGGCCTTGTTCATAGTCGTTTTCAACATAACAGCAAAAACCTCCCAGGATTTAGGGGTATCGGTGGCGTCGGTTGCCTCGAAAATGTCATTGGTCATTCCTGTATTGGTAGGACTTATACTTTATAAGGAAGATGCCAGCCCCTTCAAGATAATCGGAATCATCTTGGCATTGGCAGCAGTGTATTTTGCATCAATAAAAGACCGCACGATTACGGTAAAAGTAGAGACATTGGTATTGCCAATATTATTGTTTATCGGATCTGGTTTTGTGGATACGGGTATTAAATTTTTACAGACGAAACAAATGCAGGTCATTGACTTTCCCCTATTCTCTATGACGGTATTTGGGGCGGCGGGGACTGTTGGGTTGCTTTTTATAGCCCTAAAATCGATAAAAAAGCCTTTAAAATTGAATTTCAGAAATGTGCTTGGCGGAATGATCTTGGGGTCTTTCAATTATTTCACCATTCATTTTTTATTAAAGGCCCTAAAACATGAAGGGCTAAATAGTTCGACCGTATTTACGATCAGTAATGTGGCAACGGTATTATTATCGACCCTACTTGGGATATTTATTTTTAAGGAACACATTAGTCGAAAAAATTGGTTGGGTATCGGCCTAGCCGTTATTAGTATCGTATTGGTAGTCCTGTTTTAAAGGAATCGTATGGGGGATACCTACAAAACCATTGCCAAGCCATCACCAGAAACCCTGTTTAAGGACAAAAAAAGTAAGTTTTATGGGTATGCCTATCCGATTACCCAAGCTGCGGAAGTGAAAGCGATTGTAGATCAACTCAAAAGAAAACATCCGTCGGCCAATCATGTCTGTTATGCCTGGCAGTTGGGGGTCGAAGCGATTGCCTTTCGAGTGAATGATGATGGGGAACCAAACAATTCGGCTGGTTTACCGATATATGGCCAGATCCAGGCATTTAAAATTACGAACGTTTTGGTAGCGGTCGTTCGCATCTTCGGTGGCACCAAATTAGGGGTCGGCGGCTTGATAACTGCCTATAAAACGGCGGCCAAAAATGCTTTACAATCGTCAAACATCATTGAACGAACGCTTCAGGAACGCCTGACCGTATCTTTTGAATACGCCCATTTGGATAAAGTAATGCGAATCATCAAACAAAGAAAATTACTAATTATTGCCCAAAACATGCAGCTAAACTGTATGGTAACCCTCTCTGTGCGAAAACGGGATGCTCCAAAAATCAAGAAACAATTTGAGGGAATGCAGGGCGTAACATTAGAAAAGAAAGCTATCCCTTAAGTCTTTTCAAAATATAGTCGGGACATTTCATCGGGCGTTTGGTTTGCTTATCCATAAAGGCAAGAACGGTATGGGCCTCTACCAAAAGTTCCCCACCCTCGTTGTATATTTTATAATCGAATTTTATTTTGACCGAAGGTATTTTTAGTAGCCTGGTTTCTACTGTAATAAGGTCATCGTAGACGGCTGATTTTTTGAAATTCAGGGTCAAGGAAATGACGGGCAGGATAATACCGTTTTCTTCCATCGTTTTGTAGGAAATTCCTAGTCCCCTCAACCACTCGACTCGTCCAATCTCCAAGTATTGTGCATAATTACCGTGATAGACCACGCCCATTTGATCGGTTTCGCCATATCGAACCCGGAAAGAAACACTGTTAAAATCCATAGATTATCAAGTAAAAACGATATATTTAAAAGATTTCTTTTGGGGGTTCGCGAACATGCGAAAAAAAAAGGGTAAATTCAATTCAAATTGATTTTTTTTTTATCTTTTTTGTTCACATATTTGCCCTGTAACGAAAACGGTTTATGCTCCTATCTGTTTTCGACCACGATTGAAATCACTAACCAACAAATAAGAGAACAAATTACAATGGGTGTTACTGCTAATTCCGTATGGAAAAATTGTTTGGTTTTTATCCAAGATAATATCCAACCGCAGGCATTCAAAACATGGTTTGAGCCCATTAAACCTGTCAAACTTTCGGAGAATTCCTTAAGTATTCAAGTTCCCAGCAAATTTTTCTACGAATGGCTTGAGGAACACTACGTTAAAATATTGAAAGTAGCCCTAACACGAGAACTTGGCGAAACGGCCAAGCTTGTGTATATTATACGTATGGAGAATACCTATGGTAATAAAGAGCCTTTCACCGAAAAAATCCCAAGTTCAAACCGTGGCACGATGGTACCTCAAGAAATGGATGTACCCATAAAGTCCAAAAACCCCGAACTTCGAAATCCGTTTGTAATACCCGGGATCCGAAATATCAAAATTGAATCCCAATTGAATCCGAATTATAATTTTGATAATTTTTTGGAAGGGGATTCAAACCGGTTGGCAAGATCCGCGGGAATGGCGGTTGCCAATAAACCTGGGGGCACCTCTTTTAATCCGCTTTTGGTATTTGGCGGTGTCGGTCTTGGTAAAACCCATTTGGCGCATGCCATCGGGGTTGAAATCAAGGACAAATATCCTGAGCGAACGGTACTTTATATTTCGGCCGAAAAGTTTACGCAACAGTATATTGAAAGCGTCAAAAAAAATACGCGGAACGACTTTATCCATTTTTATCAATTAATCGATGTCCTGATTATTGATGACGTGCAGTTTTTATCAGGAAAATCAGGCACACAAGATGTTTTCTTCCATATATTCAATCATTTGCATCAAAACGGAAAACAGGTTATTTTAACTTCCGACAAGGCCCCGGTCGATATGCAGGATATTGAACAACGTCTATTGTCCCGTTTTAAGTGGGGCCTATCGGCCGAACTTCAAAATCCGGATTACGAAACCCGTATTTCGATCCTAAAAAACAAATTATATCGGGACGGTGTCGAAATGCCCGATGATATTGTGGAATATGTTGCCAAGCATATCAAGACCAATATTAGGGAATTGGAAGGCGCCATCATATCGCTCATCGCCCAATCGTCATTTAATAAAAAAGAGGTGACTTTGGAAC
This sequence comes from Maribacter sp., assembly GCA_022865355.1. Taxonomy (GTDB): domain Bacteria; phylum Bacteroidota; class Bacteroidia; order Flavobacteriales; family Flavobacteriaceae; genus JALHST01. The sequence goes on from JALHST010000294.1 coordinate 3,378, forward strand.
TTGCGCAGCATGTGGTCGAAAAATTTGTAAAAAACACCAAAAGGGAGGTATCAATAGACTATATTCAAAAAGTAGTGTCTGATTACTTTGAAATGGACGTTGCCACCCTGCAATCGAAAACCCGCAAAAGACATATTGTACAGGCACGCCAATTGGCCATGTTCTTTGCAAAAAAATTCACAAAAGCTTCCTTGGCCAGTATTGGTTCACAAATAGGCAAAAGGGACCATGCCACCGTGCTGCATGCCTGCAAAACGGTCGACAATCTGGCTGAGACCGATAAACAGTTTAGGAAATATATTGACGACCTTACCAAAAAATTCTCCTGATAGTCCCATGGCCACCAAGATATTAATGGTTTGTCTTGGAAATATTTGTAGGTCTCCCTTAGCTCAAGGGATTTTGGAAAAAAAGGTAGATCCCAAAAAAATAATAGTTGATTCGGCGGGTACTGGAGGGTATCACCTCGGCAAACCGCCCGATCCGAGAAGTATATCGATAGCCTTGAAAAATGGCATCGATATTTCGGGTCAACGTTGCCGAAAGTTTTCCCCTCAGGATTTTGACAGATTCGACCATATTTATGCTATGGATAGGAGCAACTTTAGGAATATCATCGCTCATGCAACGAATAAAACCGACAAAGCCAAAGTACGGCTTTTACTAGACGCGTTGGGATCTAAAAATCAGGAAGTGCCCGACCCATATTATGACGATAATGACGGTTTTGAAAAGGTATTCGCGCTAATCAATGCAGCTTGTGATGCCCTCGCCGCGAAGTTGTAAGTCAACACTAAAACGTCGCCTATGTCCAAAAATGAACGTGAACAAGGTAAACTATTTTTAATTCCAACCACTCTTGGAGAAAATGAACCGCTGGAAGTACTTCCTATTTCCATTAAGCGAGTTATCGAGGGTACCGATCATTATATCGCCGAAAACGAAAAATCGGCCAGAAGATTTATAAAGAAAATAAGTCCGAGAAAATCCCAACCCGGTTTACAGTTCGAGATTTTGAACAAATATACCGAAGCCGAAGCCCTACCAGCTTTTTTAATACCCTGTATAGAAGGCCATAATGTCGGCATCCTATCGGAAGCCGGTTGCCCAGGTATTGCCGATCCCGGGGCCGAAGTCGTTCAAATTGCCCATTCAAAGGGTATTCAGGTTGTGCCTTTGGTGGGGCCTTCCTCTATTATTATGGCACTAATGGCAAGTGGCCTGAACGGACAGAATTTCGCTTTTAATGGCTACCTGCCTATTGAAAGTACAGATCGCAGGAAAATGATCAAAAAACTTGAAAAAACATCGATGGAACTGCAACAATCGCAGCTATTTATTGAAACACCTTATAGGAACGATAAGTTATTGGCAGATTTGTTGTCCACGCTCTCGGCCACAACGAAATTATGCATTGCGTGCGATATCACTATGCCTTCTGAGTTCATTGGCACCAAGACCATTGCGGAGTGGAAAAAAACACCCATTACCCTTCACAAAAGACCCGCAATTTTTATTTTACAGGCTTAAAAAATAAACCCCGATGTATCCATCGGGGCCTATCCATCTTCATATGTACAAAATACGTTATACCTTGGGATTGCGCTTTGGTAGCACATGCGATACGTCATAACCCGAAAACTTCTTTATGTACCGGGCGATGGTCGTACCATAGGCATCCATCGTATCTATTTGCCCATAGGATCTTAAATACTTTTTAACATTGCCTGCACCTGCCAAATGGGCGGCAGCTAGGATGCCTGATTCGGTAATTTCGACACCATTGATATATTTACCCACAAAACGGACTATGTCACGCCTTAAAATCCATTTGTTTCGGGAAACATTCGTATGGAAAGCCTTTTCCTGTAATATCGGGTCGTTTAAAAAACAGTCAGAATTGTAAACACCCATTAACTGTAAGGTACCGATTCCAAATTGGTATTTACCCAAATACCCTAGGGTATTTATGGTAAAATAATTACCCTGGGACTCTTTGAAGGCCAGAGCTTCCTTGAAACCGATATAGGAACTTCCCAAAAAAGGAGGTGCCACCATCGTAGCGATAAGAAGGGTCTTGTTCTTGGGAAACATGACCTCTGTAGGTTCAGTGACTTTCAGTGATTCAGGAACCTCCACTTTCGTGACGTGCAATCTGAATCCCATCAAGATCAAAAGCATGATAAGAGAACAAAAAAAGATTATACATCTTCTCATATCTCTTGTTTTCTTAAGACTAATGGTCAAAAATGACTTGCTTAAATTTCACATGATAAAGATAATGGGCATTATAAGGATTGTTTCCAAGGCTTTGTTAAAAAAATACAATTTTAGTTAACAAGTCAGATAATAAGGATGAGTGACCTATCTATTGATTTTTTGGGAATTTATCCATCGGATGTATTGCTCTTTATTTCGGTTGTGTTGTCCTAAGTCTTTGGCAAATTTATGATATCCAAAATTTTCAACATTGGCCACAAAATAATAATAATCGTGCTTTTCCGGGTTAAGGACCGCCTCAATGGCCGAAATATCGGGCATCGCAATGGGTCCCGGAGGCAGGCCGGCATATTTGTAGGTGTTGTAAGGGGAATCGAGCTCTAAATCTTTATAAAGCACCCTTTTGATGATGGTATCAAAATTTCCCGATTGCTTTTTTATGGCATAGATAACGGTTGGGTCTGCCTGCAATGACATCCCTTTTTTCAATCTATTGAGATATACTCCGGCAACCCTGGGACGTTCATCTACTTTGGCCGTTTCCTTCTGGACTATTGAGGCGAGGGTAATAACCTCAACCGGTCGCATCCCCAGTGCTTCGGCTTTTTTCGTACGTGTTTCATTCCAATATTTTTTATACTCCGAAAGCATTCTTCGCCTAAAACCTTCAGCAGACGTGTTCCAAAAGAATTCATAGCTATTGGGGAGGTATGGGGCCAATTTCGTATCCTCGTTGAAACCGTTGGCATTTAAAAAAGTTGGGGCCTCAAACGCATTTAGGAGGCTGAGGCTGTCGGCTTCAATTTGACCTGAAATGCGGCCTGCCAAATCAGCAAGGCTTTCCTGATTGTTAAAGGCTACTTTAACGGGGATGTTCTTGCTTCTTAAGGAATTGACAATTTCGTTATTGCTCATTCCTTTTATAATCCTATACTTTCCCGGCTTAATATTTTCTGGATATCCTTTTCTTTTGGCTACTTGCTCAAAGGTTTCGACATGGTCCAAAAGCGGGGCCATAGTTATCATTACGTCCGCAAAATCGGAGTCAGTAGGTACAAATACATAAGCCGTATCGTTGTCAAATTTCGTATTGGGAGCAAAAATGGCACGATATACCAGATAGGTCATTATTCCTCCGGCAATAAGGCCCATTAGTACGATTAGCTTCAACAGCTTCCTTATATACATTACTTTTTGATTTTTTGAAAGAGTATTTCGTTTTTAAACCCGCCCTTCCACAAAATCCAATCCTTTATAATGCCCACGGTCTCAAACCCCAATTTTTTAAAAAGGTGGATGCTGGCTTTATTATCCTCAATGACATTGGCATATAATTGCCTTAGGCCTAAGACAGAAAATGCATATTCAACCATTAGTTCAATTGCTTCCGAACCGATACCCTGGTTGCGTTCATTTTCTGGTAGCACAACTATTCCTATGCCGGCCCTTAGGTTTTTTGGATCAAAATCAAAGAGGTCGACCAGACCGATTACCTTTTTTTTTGAATTGCAAATACCGAGTCGTAGTTGTTTCACTTCATAAATGTCCCTATATGCATTATCAAGATACAAGCTCAAAACATGTTTTGAGTACGGGGTTATGGTATTACTGATTTCCCAGACCGCTGGATTATTTTCCAATTCATAGAGGAAATCGAGGTCTTCGGGCTCCAAGGCCCTTAAATAAATATCTTTTCCTTGTAAACTTAACATTCGATTTTCCCTTCAAAGACCATTTTGGCGGGTCCAATTAAATAGACATCTTCATAGGTGCCTTTTTTCGGCTTAAACTTTACCTGCAAAGGTCCCCCTAAGGTTTGTATATTGACGTGATCGCCCTTTGTTTTTCCGGAGGAATGCATGGCGATCGCCACTGCGGTCACCCCGGTACCACAAGAAAGTGTTTCATCTTCGACGCCACGTTCATAGGTCCTAACTGTAAAGGTCATTGGGTCTTTTTGCTCCACAAAATTAATGTTGCTTCCTGTTTCCCCATACATCCCGTAACGTATTTTTCGGCCTTCCTTGGCCACTTTGAAACTATCGAGTTTTTCGACCATTTGAACATGATGTGGAGAACCCGTATCCAAAAAAATGGCGTGCTGCCTGTTCATAATGTCGTGAACGTCTTTCATCTGCAGGCTTATTATAGCATCCTTAACGGTCGCTTTATGCATTCCGTCGACCGCCATAAATTGTGCTGAATCGTGAATGATACCCAAGCGTTGGGCAAAAGCCACAATGCACCTCCCCCCGTTGCCACACATACTACTTTCCCTTCCATCTGAATTAAAGTAGGCCATTTTAAAATCGCCTTCTGCATGATTCTCAAGTAGAATCAAGCCATCCGCGCCAATACCAAATTTACGGTCGCACAAAAATGAAATTAAATGGGTGTCCTGTTTCAGGAATTTTTCATTTCGGTTATCGACCATGATAAAATCGTTTCCAGTTCCCTGATATTTATAAAAAGATAGGACCATAGTAGTGATTGAAATACAAAGATATGACTTTATTTAAGTAAAAATTAGCAGTTAAAAAGGCGTTAAACTCTAAAAAGATGCTTCTTAAATGGTCTAATTTTGCGTTGTAACGATTTAATAATTTAATTATAATAATAAATGAAAAGGATAGGAAGTTTATTTTTGGTAGCCATTTTTGCCGGGGCGATTACCTTGGGGTCCTACAAACTCTTTTTTGAAAAGGGCAATTTTACCTTGGTCTCTCAAAATGATGACGCATCGGTTATCAATACGAGTTTAACACCCACTTCGGCGAGAGGTGCAGGCATCAATGAGGTAGACTTTACTACCGCTGCAGAAAATACGGTAAATTCCGTGGTTCACGTAAAGAACGTAACGCTCGGCAGCAGTTCGAATAACCCATGGGATTTTATCTTTGGTTCAGGACAAAATGCCCAACCCCAGGTAGGCGTTGGTTCGGGAGTTATTATTTCTTCCGACGGATACATAGTTACCAATAATCATGTGGTGGCAAATGCAAATCAACTTCAAGTAACATTGAACAACAATAAATCCTATGAAGCCGAATTTATCGGGTCAGATCCCAATTCCGATATTGCATTGTTAAAGATCAAGGCAGATGATAAGTTGCCCTATTTGGCCTTTGCCGACTCCGACAATACAAAGATCGGCGAATGGGTTTTGGCCGTTGGCAATCCTTTTAATCTTACCTCTACGGTAACAGCCGGCATTATTAGTGCGAAGGCCAGAAATCTGGGAAGGATCGATCAATCATTCATTCAGACCGATGCTGCAGTGAACCCGGGGAATAGTGGTGGCGCCCTAGTCAATACAAACGGGGACCTGGTCGGGATAAACACCGCTATTAGTTCACAAACAGGTTCGTATGTCGGCTATTCGTTTGCGGTACCCAGCAATATTGCGAAGAAAGTGGTAGATGATATAATGGAATATGGCAATGTACAGAAAGGCATTCTAGGTATAAATACGCCTCCCCTTAATTCACAATATGCCATTGATAAGGGTTATAATGAAATAGATGGGGTATATATTGAAGGTGTTGAAGAAGGTACGGGCGCTTTTGAAGCGAAATTACAGAGTGGGGATATCATTAAAAAAATCGATCATGTCATGGTTCATAAATTTTCGGACCTTACAGGATATTTGGCAACGAAAAGGCCCGGGGACCAGGTAGAGGTGACCATAAATCGGGACGATAACACGCTGCTCGTACCCGTGAAATTAATGGAAAGACAAACGCTTGTGGTGCCTGAATTAGGCCTAGAGGTCAAAAATCTTACTGATAAGGACAAGAAAATATTCAGAACCAATAAAGGTGTCAAAATTGTCGGGGTACCTGAGACTTATCGGGGCTATGGTTTAGAAGGAAAGGTATTGTTATCGATTGATGACGAAGAAATTAATGATATTCAGGAAGCCAGGGATCTCTTTGGGCAAATTTCGAAATACGGTAAGACCGTAATTACTATGTTGAACGAGAAGGGAGAAAGAGAGCGGCTTATATTTCAATAAATTTAATAATGCTTGGTTAAAAAAGCCCCGTAAAATGTGGGGCTTTTTTTGTGCGGCTTCTATTTACGAAAACGTTTGAAAAATATACTTTTGTATAATTAAAAATTGGAAAAATTGATGTCAAATAATAAATCGTACGAAAAAGAATTGGCATTTCAAGCCGATCGTAGAAAAGCCACCACCGAATTTATTAAAATTACTAGTGATCTTTGGTACGACAAATCAATTGAAGTAGTACTCTTTAAGAACCAAATAATAGACAAAAATGTCAGTGATATCATAAATCTGCATGAATATGCCGGGGAATTCGTGCAAAAACCCATTTCGATATTTGACTCAGTTGAGTTACTGCGGGCCATCAATGATCTTAAATTGCCTCCTGCCAAGTTGGATATAGGCAAGCTTACCTATGAATATCATTCAGATGATAATAATTTCAACAATGTCAAGGCCTTTGTCATCGACAAATTGAAGGATGCCCGTAGTTCAAGTGAAATAAAGCCGAAAGATGTCGTTTTATATGGTTTTGGGCGCATAGGAAGGTTGTTGGCACGCGAACTGATGGCGAAGACCGGAAAGGGAAATCAATTGCGCTTAAGGGCCGTGGTTACCAGGGGTACCGTAGATCCAGAAATTTTGGAGAAACGGGCCAGTCTTCTTCGCATTGATTCGGTTCATGGCCCTTTTCACGGCACCGTTGAAACCGATATAAAAAATAATGCCCTTATCATCAATGGCACCACGGTATACTTTATCAATGCAGACCTGCCGCAGGACATCGATTATACAAAATATGGTATTCAGGACGCCCTTATCATTGATAATTCAGGTGCCTTTCGCGATAAAGAAAAATTGGCCCAACATTTGCGTTCGAAAGGTGCGAGCCAAGTACTTCTTACCGCACCCGGCAAGGAGGTGCCCAATATTGTGCATGGGGTCAATCACAAAAGCTTCGATCCCGATGTTGTGAAAATATTTTCAGCGGCATCCTGCACCACAAATGCCATAACGCCCATCCTGAAGGTTATAGAAGATTCGCTGGGAATTATAAAGGGCCATATTGAAACGATACATGCTTATACGAACGACCAAAATTTGGTCGATAATCTACACGGAAAATACCGACGTGGAAGGGCGGCCGCACTGAACATGGTAATTACTGAGACTGGCGCCGGTGAAGCCGTGGCTAAGGCGCTGCCAACGCTAAAAGGAAAACTAACTTCGAATGCCATCAGGGTACCTGTTCCCAACGGATCTCTCGCCATTCTCAATCTCGATATAAAGAACAAAACTTCTTTGGATGGGGTAAATACCATTCTAAAAAAATATGCGTTGGAAGGCGATTTAGTCGAACAGATAAAATATTCGTTAAGCAAGGAAATGGTGTCCTCGGATATTGTAGGCACCTCGGCACCTTCCATTTATGATAGTACGGCAACGATTGTAGCCGATAATGGTAAAAACATCGTGCTTTATATCTGGTATGACAATGAATTTGGGTATTCGCACCAAGTTATCCGATTGGCAAAATATATTGCCAAGGTAAGACGGTTTACTTATTATTAAAGGTATTTGAAGGAAACTGAATTGTGTTGAAGTGGCAGGCAAATCGCTTATGAATCAAAACCGACCTTATCAACGATTTTTTTTCTTAATTGACAATAATTGAATTACTTTAGTCATCTCTAAATCATTGTTAACAATAAGATTTACATAAATGAAAATTTTGAAATTAGTATTTATTGTAATATCCCTATTGACGTTCAACCTACAATTTGCGCAAGAAAAGGGAGAAACCGAGAACCTTTCATTGGACAATGGCCCTATAAGCAGTCAATTCGATTTTATCGCCCAGAAATCGGGCAACTACCGAGCCGATGGGGTGCCTTACGAAGTGGTAAAGGAAAGCAATCTTATTAAGTTGCGAAAGAATGTGTTGGATTCATTGAACGCCGTCAACAAAAAAACGATCGAGCTCAAGGCTACGATCGCCGAACATGAGACCACCATAAGTTCCTTGAACAAGAAGTTAGGTGAAACAACCAACAATCTCGCCTCGGTGACCGAGGAAAAGGATAGTATGTCATTTCTGGGCATAGCAGTTTCCAAAGGTACCTACAACACGCTATTATGGTCGTTTATCTTTGGCCTATTAGGACTCATGCTGTTTTTTATGTACAAATTCAGGAGGAGCAATGTGCTCACCCAAGAAGCGAAAACTGCACTGACGGAAGTTGAGGAAGAATTTGAGGAACATCGCAGAAGGGCCTTGGAGCGCGAACAGAGAATTAGTAGGCAATTACAGGACGAAATCAACAAATACAAAAAGCAAAAATAGAAAAAAGCTCCATACGGGGCTTTTTTCAACTATACACATGCTTACGATTATCAGGGCACAGGAAAAACACCTAGCGGCGATCGTACCTCTTTTTGATGCGTATCGCGTTTTTTATGGACAACCATCTAATTTAGTGTTGGCCAAGAAATTTCTGGTAGAGCGATTTACGAAAAATGAATCTATTATCTTTTCGGCTAGTTATAAGGACATGACAGTCGGATTTTTACAACTTTATCCCACCTTTTCTTCGGTAACTTTGCAGTCTTCATACATTTTAAACGATTTATATGTAGCGGCAGACCACCGTAAAAAAGGAATCGGTGAGGCGCTACTAAACCGAGCCAAAAAATATTGCCTTGAACAGGGTTATAAAGGTTTGGCCCTAGAAACAGCCATTGATAATCAAGCACAATTATTATATGAACGGTTGGGATGGGTTAAGGATACCCACTGTTTTCATTACTTTTGGCCTGCCAATAACGCGTAGCAATAAATCTTAAAATGCGAATCGATATTATAACCGTATTGCCCGAACTACTTAGGAGTCCGTTCGAAGCGTCAATTCTTAAAAGGGCCATTGATAAAGGCCTTGTTGAGGTGCATACCCATAACCTTAGGGATTATTCGGATAAAAGCTATAACCAAGTCGATGACTACCAATTCGGCGGCGGCGCTGGAATGGTGCTTATGATCGAACCCATTGACAAGTGTATTACTGGTTTAAAAAAAGCCCGGGAATATGATGAAATTATTTATTTGACCCCAGATGGGGAAACGTTAAACCAAAAAATGGCCAATCGAATTTCGATGCTTCACAACATCATACTGCTTTGTGGCCATTATAAGGGGGTAGATCAAAGAGTACGGGACACTTTGATTACCCGCGAGATTTCGATAGGTGATTATGTGTTGTCTGGCGGCGAATTGGGGGCGGCCGTACTATGTGATACCGTGATACGGTTAATACCGGGTGTGCTGAACAATGAGACCTCTGCGTTGACCGATACGTTTCAGGACAATCTTTTGGCGCCTCCGGTTTATACGAGACCCGCTATCTACAAAGGCCTAAAGGTCCCCCCGATACTGCTTAGTGGCAACTTTCCTGAAATCGAAAACTGGCGGGAGGATCAGGCACAGAAAAGAACGGAGCACTTGCGTCCGGACCTTTTGGAATAGTGTGTTCGAAGGGATGTTCATATAAAAAAATCATGAGAAATAGCTTGTAGGTTTTAATATATAGATTATTTTTGCACTCTGTTAAATCAACCTCTGACGAAAATCGTGTATGTTGGTTTACGAATAACGATAAAACAATATCATGGAATCATTAATTAAGTTCGTTGAAAACGAGTTTGTTCCAAAAAAAGACTTTCCAGAATTTTCCGCGGGCGATACCATTACCGTCTATTACGAAATTAAGGAAGGTGAAAAAACAAGGACCCAGTTTTTCAAGGGGATTGTAATACAGCGCAGGGGAACCGGGATGACGGAAACTTTTACTATCCGTAAAATGTCAGGTACCGTAGGAGTGGAACGTATATTTCCAATCAACATGCCGGCATTGCAAAAGATAGAAGTAAACAAAAGAGGTAAAGTGCGTAGGGCTCGTATCTTCTACTTTAGAGGCCTTACCGGTAAAAAAGCACGTATCAAGGAAGTTCGTTCATAAGATTTTTTATTTTTTATATAAAACCCGGCCGGAGTTATATTTCCGGCCGGGTTTTTGTTTATAAACAATTGTTCATAAATAAAGTTTATAGTCTGTTGATTATTAATTCATTGTAAAATTTTATCGTTCAAAATAATTATAGTACATTTAAGAATGGTTTTAAGCAAATATCGGTTTGATATAAATTAAAGCCACTATAAAGTTTACGTTCTTTATATTGTTGTTTAATCGCATTGTTAAAAGAGGTTTGTTCAATCAGGCCACTTTGATATAATGGGATGAGTGTGAAAACAAGGGGCGGTCGTTCCTTGATTTTTTTATATGGATGCTTTTAACCAGTATATTGGGACTTCGGTTTCTTATAGGAAGTTAGTAGGTATTAAAACAACGAGAAGAAATACCAAGTCGTGCTTAAGTGTAATGCTCAGGAACGAACGTATTTCAAACGTTGAAATGGTGAAGCGAACGCAATCAATGGTTGCCGTTTTGTTGAAAAAGCAAGACAAAAAGTTTGTTAACTATTTCTAAAAAGCCATGTCAATGTACTTGTACAATGATATGGCTTTTGTCATTTTGCTCCCATTAGTGCGCTATGAATGGCGTTTCGGCCAAATGGGCATTCGCAACGGTTTGTGTCAGGAACTTAGCAGGCAACCGCAAAATGAATCGAGTAATCCTGCCCGATTCGAACAGAGCATCCACTTTTATGTTTTTCGTTTTTGGGGTGTTCGGTAATAATCCCGATTTGCTGAGCTTTTGCACATTTATAAAATTGTATATTTGCTCCGCTCAAAACAAACTCGTACATACAAATGCCAAGAATTTTCTATACCAAAACAGACGAAGCGCCAGCATTGGCCACCCAATCTTTCCTCCCCATTGTAAAGGCTTTTGCAAAATCGTCCGGAATACGCATTGAAACAAAGGATATTTCGTTGGCGGCAAGAATCATTGCCAATTTTCCCGACTTTCTTGATGCCGGCCAAAGGGTCGCGAATGATCTTGAGGAATTGGGCAAAATGGCCACGGATCCCGAAGCAAATATTATCAAGTTACCAAACATAAGTGCTTCAGTACCCCAACTTAAAGAAGCCATTGCCGAATTGCGGAAAAAAGGATATGCACTCCCAAATTATCCAGATGAACCGACCGATGCACAAGAAAAAGAAATCAAATCACGATATGATAAAATAAAAGGAAGTGCCGTCAATCCGGTGCTTCGCGAAGGTAATTCGGATCGAAGGGCCCCTAGGGCGGTTAAAAATTATGCAAAAAAGAACCCCCACAAGATGGGGTCATGGAGCTCGTCGTCTAAAACACATGTGGTCACCATGGAGCATGGGGATTTTAAATCAAACGAAAAATCGATAACCCTTGCAAAGGCCACTGATGTGCGCATTGAACTCCTAAAATCAGATGGTTCCCTTATAGTGCTCAAAGAAAAAATTAACTTGCTCCAAGGTGAAATCATCGATGCAACCGTAATGAGCAAGAAAGACTTGATTCAATTTTTGAAAAACGCGATACGTGCCGCCAAAAAAGAAGGGGTGCTATTTTCAATTCATTTGAAGGCGACAATGATGAAGGTTTCCGATCCAATTATCTTCGGCCATGCCATGCACGTCTTTTTTGCCGATGTTTTTAAGAAACACAAGGCCACTCTCGATGTGCTTGGCGTGAATGCCCGTGATGGCTTGGCAAATCTTTTAAATAAACTACCTGAATTACCAACGGATAAAAGATCGGAAATTGAAAAAGACATACAGGCAGCTATTAAGAACGGTCCTAAATTGGCCATGGTGAACTCAGAAAGGGGAATTACCAATCTACATGTTCCTAGCGACGTCATTATTGATGCCTCGATGCCAGCAATGATCCGTAATTCGGGACAAATGTGGAATGCCGAAGGAAAATTACAGGATACCATGGCGGTGATTCCCGATAGCAGTTATGCAGGCATCTATTCAGCGACCATAGATTTTTGCAAGAAACATGGTGCCTTCGACCCAAGAACAATGGGAACCGTTCCCAATGTTGGTTTGATGGCGCAAAAAGCAGAGGAATATGGTTCCCATGATAAAACATTTGAAATTGCTTCTTCCGGAAAGGTCAGAATAATAGATAACCATTCAGGGGAAATCCTTATTGAACACGACGTGGAAGAAGGTGATATTTGGAGAATGTGCCAGACAAAGGATGCCCCCGTACAGGATTGGGTCAAATTGGCGGTATCAAGGGCCCAGGCAACCCATGTTCCAACGATTTTCTGGCTAGATACTACCAGGGCGCACGACCGGGAATTGATAAAAAAGGTAAATCTATATCTCAAAGACCATGATACTGCCGGATTGGATATTCAAATACGCACCCCCATCGATGCGACCAAATTTACCTTAGGTCGCATGAAGGATGGCAAGGATACCATCTCGGTATCAGGTAATGTCTTGCGGGACTATCTTACAGATCTGTTTCCTATATTAGAGGTAGGCACTAGCGCCAAAATGTTATCTATTGTTCCATTGATGAATGGCGGTGGCCTATTTGAGACCGGTGCAGGTGGTTCAGCTCCAAAACATGTTGAGCAATTTTTGGAAGAAGGGCATTTACGATGGGATTCGCTAGGGGAATTTTTAGCGCTCGGGGTTTCCTTGGAATTTTATGGGGAAAAGAACAACAACGAAAAAGCGAGAATATTAGGCGATGCACTCGACAGTGCTACCGAAAAGTTTTTGGACAATGACAAATCCCCATCACGCAAAGTAAAAGAGCTCGACACTCGTGGAAGCCATTTTTATCTTGCCTTGTATTGGGCACAGGCTTTGGCAAATCAAAACTATGATAGTGACCTAAAATCTCTATTTGTAAAAATCGCCAAAGAGATGAAAAATAATGAAACAAAAATCATCGATGAATTGACCGCGGCCCAAGGATCTCCTCAGGATATTGGTGGCTATTATAAACCTGACGAAGTCCTCATGGCAAAAGCCATGAGGCCTAGCACTACATTAAATGCTATTTTGGAGCATATGTAGTAGCAAGGTGCATCTTTTGAAATAATGGCCTTTGCCCGTTTGGCAGGGGCCTTTTATTTTAAATTAATGTTAACAAGTGTACGGTATTTTTATTTCTAACTACTTTTATAAAAAAATTGCTATTGATGGACTCACGTACCATAGCCTTCTTATTTTTTATTTTTTGTTCCTTTTTCACCTTCCCACAACAAAAATTTACCCTGAGCGGCACGGTATACGAAGCGGCAAGTAATGAGACATTGATAGGGGTCACCATCGCCGTGCCTGCTCTCAGAACGGGTGTATCGACGAATGAATATGGTTTTTATTCGCTGACCCTACCCGAAGGGGAGTATATAATGCAAATCAGTTATTTAGGGTTTAGTGACATTATTCAAAAGGTTTCCTTGACGTCAAATATTACGGTCAATTTTCATATGTTGGAAGAGGCAGAACAATTAGATGAGGTTATCATTACTGAGGATGTTGAAAAAATCGACATTCGCAAGCCCCAGATGAGCGTCAACTCGCTGTCGGTCGCGACTATTAAAAAAATTCCTGTTATTCTCGGGGAAGCCGATGTCATTAAATCTATTCTGCTATTACCAGGGGTTACCAATGCAGGGGAAGGTGCATCGGGTTTTAATGTTCGTGGAGGCGCCGTAGATCAAAACCTCATTCTTCTTGATGAAGCGACCATCTTTAACTCCTCCCATTTGTTCGGCTTTTTTTCGGTATTTAATCCAGATGCCATCAAGGACATTAAATTGTATAAGGGAGGCATTCCCGCGCGATATGGGGGAAGGGTTTCCTCAGTATTGGATATTTTTCAAAAAGAAGGGAATAGTAAGAAGTTTCAAATAAATGGGGGTATTGGTGCCGTAGCTAGCCGGCTGTTGGTAGAAGGGCCCATAGCAAAAGACAAAGCGGCCTTTCTAATAGGTGGAAGAGCTTCCTATGCCCACTTGTTTTTACCCCTATTTCAAATAGATAATACGGCTTATTTCTATGATCTGAATACAAAAATAAATTTCAATGTCGATAATCGGAACAGCCTCTTGTTATCCGGATATTTCGGTAGGGATGTTTTTGGCATTAGTGAAAGCTTTGTTAATACCTATGGCAACGCCGTTGGCAATTTTCGATGGAATCATCTATTCTCCGATAAACTATTTTCTAATCTTTCTCTGATTTATTCTGACTACTATTACGGATTGAAATTAGATTTTGTTGGCTTTAATTGGAATTCAGGTATTCGAAATTTCAACGTTAAATATGATTTGAAGGATTACATAAGTGACAAACTACAAATCAATTATGGGCTAAATAATATTTATTATCAGTTCAATCCCGGCAAAATTGAACCTAGCAACCCAACTTCAGGAATATTAGAAGAGCAATTGATCCAAAAATACGCCAATGAGTTTGCGGCATATATAGATATAGAACATCGCATCACAGAAAATTTAAGTATTGGGTACGGCCTTCGATATAGCAATTTCATCCGTTTAGGCCAAGATGCCCTAAATGTCTATACAGACGGCAACCCCGTGGTCTTTGACCCTACCCTACAAATTTATCAGGAAGGAAAACCAATCGAAACGATAAATCCGGGGAAAGGAAGTATGGCGACCTTCAACAATTTTGAACCTAGGATTTCGCTTTCCTATACCTTGGACGAAGATAGTTCGTTGAAGGCCAGTTACACCCGATTGTCGCAATATCTGCATTTATTGTCAAATACCAGTTCCCCTACGCCCCTTGATGTTTGGACCCCAAGTGGACCCTTTGTAAAGCCCCAGTTGCTTGATCAGTATGCATTCGGATATTTTAAAAACCTGGATCGTAGTGCGTATACAATCGAATCAGAAGTGTTCTACAAATCTGTACAGAACCGAATCGATTATATTGATGGTGCCAACCTGATAGCGAACGACGCCATCGAACAGGTAATTCTAAATGGTGAGGCACGGGCCTATGGGCTTGAGCTACTCGTACGCAAAAATGAGGGGGCATTTCAAGGTTGGTTGGCGTATACGCTTTCAAAGTCAGAACAGCGTACCCCGGGAAGAAATAGTAATGAACGAGGGCTCAATAACGGGGCCTGGTACAATACGCCTTACGACAAAACGCATGATATTTCATTTTATGGTGGTTATGAATTGAGTGAAAAGTGGAGTTTTAATACCAATTTCGTTTTCCAGACAGGGCAACCAACGAATTATCCCATCGGTCAGTTTGCGTTTCAAGGATTGACTATTCCCTATTATGGGCAACGCAATAGGGAAAGGCTGCCCGCCTATCATAGACTCGATCTATCGGCTACTATGATTCCGAGGAAAAATAAAGGCAGAAACTGGCAAGCCGAATGGATTTTTAGCATTTATAACGTATACAATCGAAAAAATGCGGCCGCCATTAATTTTAGTCGCAATCAGGATACCGGGGTCAATGAAGCAGTGCGTACCTCCATATTTGGTATTGTGCCTGCAGTAACGTATAACTTTAAGTTTTAGAAAATGCGAAGGATAATATTCCCTTATATGTTCTTGTTACTTTTGGCTGGATGCCAAGACGTAATCGAAGTCGATGTGCCCGTAGACAAGCCGAGACTTGTAATAGATGGCGTGATACGCTTATATGACACGCTTCAACCTACGGTAGAAGTGCAAGTTACTGCCAGCATAACAAGTCCATTTTTTGAAGAAATACAACCTGCACACTTAACAGGGATAACGCTAACGAATAGTACAGACGATACAAGCGTGGAACTTGATGAACTAGGGCCAAATTCAGGGGTCTATAAGAAGGAAGTTCAACAAACCATGTTGACCCAGGGAGTGTTATTGTTGACCATTGATTATGAAGGGCAAAACTACGTTGCAAGCACCCAATTTGTCCCAAGCGTTCCTATAGATAGTCTTGTTCAAGGTGAAGGGACTTTGTTCACAGGGAAAGAAACCGAAGTACAACTATCTTTCACGGATGCCCCGGACAGAACCGATTTTTATCTATTTGATTTTGATTTCAATCAATATCTAGTTTCCGAGGATACGTTTTATCCCGGTCAATCTTTTCAATTTTCATACTTCTATGACGAGGATCTACAACCAGGCACCGAACTACAAATTAGTATTCTCGGTGTGGATGAGTCTTTTTTTAACTATATGAATCAATTGATCGTTCAAAGTGGCGGGGACCAAGGCCCGTTTCAAACCCAATCGGCCACCGTAAAAGGGAATATCGTAAACACTTCCGAACCAGGCAATTTTGCCTTGGGCTACTTTGCAGTTTGTCAAGCGTATTCCGATTCGTTGTTGATTAAAGAAAAATAGGTTGCGCAAGTATTTTTAAAGAGGTGTTTGAAGGTCATTGGATCGCCCGAATAGTGTGCGTTTTCCCCACCAATTAATTTGGGTTGGTCGGCATTCTTGATTTCAAAGGCCGCTTCAATCCTTAATTACCTAATTTTTGGAAATCGAGCCCACCTACATCTCTCTGTTACGATATAATATGAATTGATTATCCCTCTTAATTAAGGCTATAATCGGTATTTTTGTGGAACTCGACTCGCCTGTCATATGAAAACTGATAAAGATCTGCTTATCAAAGGCCTAAAAAATGTAGCCTATACCATTGCCTTAATGTTCATAGCGCCCGTTGTTCTTTTTGAGGCGTTCAAAAATCAGGGACATCCCTGGTTTTGGCCTGTTCTTATTTTCGGGGGGCTACTCGCGATATCGGCAATCGCCCTAGGTTTTTATAGTATCAAAGTTATTATGGATGCCTTTTTCGGCACGAAAAAAAAATAATATGCGAAGTTTTGTGAAGATGCTATGAAGACTTTTGTTTTTATAGCGCGGTTTGTCATGAAGCAGTCAGAATTCGTGTGACCTATTCTTTACCGCCTTTTTTTTGTGTATTCCATTTATTGGTCAACTCGGAAAAATCATAATCCAATGCCGACTTCTGCCGTACCAAAAGACCTGAAGTAAATGCCCTTTGCAGAATATCTTCGATAAGATAGTCTTCTTGTAACAAATCTGGCTTGAACTCTTCTTTGATGCTGATCTTAAAAAATTTCGCGGTCGTATTGTACCAAAAGGCCCGCCAACCGTTTCTGAGTTCCTTTACTAAATCAAAAGCCGTCTTTCCGGTCTGTCTATAAATGAGCTTAACCAAAATTTGTCCTTCGGTTCGTGTCAACTTTTTAAGTTCATCGGAGAATTCACCCTCAATATACTTTTGTACCTCTTTTGTATATTTATGGCGCTTTCTGGGTTTGGTGATTCTTGCAAGACTATCGTTTAATTCGACCAAACGCTCGGCAGCCAGCTTTGCATAGGGGTATACTTTAATGGTTTTTCGACGTAAAATATAGTATCGTAATTTCTCCTCGTAGTTGGGAAAATCGAGTTTCCCGAAAACATAAACTTCGTCGAGGTCGATTGAACTGCGAAAAATCGAATCTCCCTCAATAATAATAAGGCTCTCTTGTAAAGAATCAATTGGATGGTCTGGGACTTGAGATATCCCAAGAAAACAGAGGGCGTTAAACAATAATAATGCAATTCGTTTTTTCATTTTAATGGAAGGTGCAAAAACCTAGCCAAAATTAATGATAAAGATGTGATGATATTATTAATTAAAAGTGAATATTGCTAAGTTTGCACTTAAATAGAAGTCTAAATGAGCACTACCAAGATACTTACTAAAAAATCACTTGATTTCTTTGAAAAATACCTTAACAATGCAGCCCCAACGGGTTATGAATGGGAAGGTCAAAAACTATGGATGAACTATCTCAAGCCGTATGTTGATACTTTCATTACCGATACCTATGGAACCGCGGTGGGGGTAATCAATCCAAACGCAAAATACAAAGTGGTCATCGAAGGACATTCCGATGAGATTTCCTGGTACGTGAACTATGTTACGGATAACGGACTCATCTACGTTATTCGAAATGGAGGCAGCGATCATCAAATCGCGGCTTCCAAATGGGTCAATATTCATACTAAAAAAGGAATCGTCGAAGGGGTCTTTGGATGGCCCGCCATTCACACGAGAAAAGCCGACAAGGAAGAAGCCCCGAAACTCGATAATATATTTATCGATATCGGCGCGAAGGACAAGGCAGAGGTTGAAAAATTAGGCGTGCATGTGGGTTGTGTTATAACGTATCCCGACACCTTTCATATTTTGAACAAAAACAAATTTGTCTGCAGGGCCATAGACAACCGGGCAGGTGGGTTTATGATCGCGGAGGTAGCCAGATTGCTTCACGAGAACAAGAAGAAGCTGCCTTTTGGGCTCTATGTCACGAATTCGGTTCAGGAGGAAATTGGTCTACGCGGGGCAGAAATGATTACGAATACCATTAAGCCCAATGTCGCAATCATTACCGATGTCTGTCACGATACTACGACGCCCATGATCGAGAAAAAAACCCAAGGGCATACAGAAATCGGCGCAGGTCCGGTCATTTCATATGCCCCGGCGGTGCATAATAAATTACGTGAAAGAATAATCGAAACCGCTGAAAAGAAAAAAATACCCTTTCAGCGTATGGCGGCTTCCCGATCTACCGGTACTGATACCGATGCATTCGCATATAGCAACGGTGGGGTTGCCTCGGCTCTGATCTCATTGCCTTTGCGATATATGCATACTACGGTAGAAACCGTACATCAGGATGATGTTGAGAACGTGATTCGATTAATCTATGAAACATTGCTGACCATAAAGCAAGGGGAAACCTTTAGCTATTTTGATTAGACCATGTCAAAATTCCTATGTCTGTAAAAGGAGTATGACTTCTTAAAAAGTAATGTCTATTCATATGGATGAATTAGTTGATATCCTTGATTCCCATGGAAATAGTACAGGGAAAACCCTCCTTAAATCAGAGGCACACCGCAAAGGTTTGTTTCATCGAACAGTACACATTTGGCTCTATACCCAAAATGGAAAAATATTGATACAACAAAGGGCCAAGAACAAAGAAACGCACCCCCTCCTTTGGGATGTTTCGGTAGCTGGGCATATTGGCGCAGGAGAGGACATCGAAGAATCGGCCATACGGGAGATTGCCGAGGAAATAGGACTAAAAGTATCAAAAGAAGATCTATTCAAAATTGGTATTTTCAAAGCAGTCCATCACCATACGAAAAGTCTGATAGACTGTGAATTTCACCACACTTTTTTATGCGAACTGAGAATACCTTTGCAGCGTTTGCAAAAACAGGATAACGAAGTAGCCGCATTAAAATTAATTCCGATTACACAATTTTCAGAGGAAACCTGGGGTATGGCCAATCTTCAAAAATATGTGCCACATGGTACCCATTATTATAAAACGGTAATCATGGCGATTAAAGCCTGTTTATAGGTCTTTGACAAAATCGGCCGGAGAATCCAAGCTATACTCTTTCTGGCTTCCTTGTGCCATATTCTTCACAACAAATTTATTTTCATTTACTTCCTGTTCCCCAATGAAGATTACATGTGGCACGCGACGGCTATTCGCATATTTGAGTTGTTTTTGAATCTTCGCTTCAGTGGGGTATACATCCGTTTTTATTCCTAATTTTCGAAGTGCGGCAGCCAGTTTTAATGAGGCGAAAGCCTCCTTTTCCCCAAAATTCAAACAAAGTACCTGCAAATATTGGTCAATAGCTTTTGGGAACAGCTCCAGTTCCTCCAAAACAAGATAAATCCTGTCCAATCCGAATGAGATACCCACCCCGCTTACATCGTTGAGCCCAAAAATACCGGTGAGGTCGTCATACCTTCCACCACCGCCAATGGATCCCATGTCGACTTCCTTCGGGGCAGCCACCTCGAATATCGTTCCAGTATAATAATTGAGTCCGCGCGCCAAGGTCACATCAATAGTGAGACTGGCCGACCGCAATCCTAACTCCTCAATGAGCTTTACAATAAATGAAAGTTCATCGACTCCTTGGGTTCCTTCCTTGGAATCTTTCAATAGTTCCTTGAGCGATTTTAGTTGCTCAAAATTGTTGCCGGATAATGAGAACAACGGGGCCGACTTTTCAATCGCTGCCTCGGAAATTCCTTTTTCCAACATTTCGTTTTTAACACCCTCCTCCCCTATTTTGTCGAGTTTATCGAGGGCTACGGTGAAATCGACCAAATGCTCCTTCGCCCCAATGACCTCTGAGATTCCTGCCAGAATTTTACGATTGTTCAGTTTTATGGTTATACCCCGCAAATTAAGTCCTTCAAAAACAGCATCGTAAAGTTGTATGAATTCAACTTCCTGAAATAGCGAATTGGCTCCGACAACATCAGCATCACATTGGAAAAACTCACGAAAACGACCTTTTTGAGGTCGATCCGCCCGCCAAACTGGTTGAATCTGATAGCGTTTGAACGGAAAATCAAGGTCGTTTTGGTGCATGACCACATACCGCGCAAAAGGCACCGTTAGATCATATCGAAGTGCTTTTTCAGAAATCTTTGGAGTAAGTGCATTGCTATTTTTAGAATTATAAGTGGCTTCATCGACCTTGGCCAAATAATCCCCAGAATTCAGTATCTTAAAAATCAAGCGGTCACCTTCGTCTCCATATTTACCCATAAGGGTCTCCGAATTTTCAAATGAAGGCGTTTCGATAGGCTGAAAACCGAATAATTCAAAATTTTTCCTTACAATGTCCTGAATGTAGGTACGCTTAGCGATTTCAGAAGGGGAAAAATCCCTTGTTCCCTTCGGTATGCTTGGTTTTTGTGCCATTGGTCTTTTTCTGATGCAAATATAGGCCTCCCCTCAATCCCTTCCAAAGGGAGGGCAAGCAACATTTGCCTCCTTTTGTCTTTTTGCCATAATTTAGGAGTTATTGGATTGTAAATTTACAACATGTACTACGTATTTTTCAGGGTTTCTGGTCCTCGATCATGCTATCGAACCATTGGAATAAATCGCCCTTTGTGATAACGGCGCCTTGTTGAATCAATCGAAACTTATCTAAATTCGGGTCATCTGAATAGGCTTTTGACGCAGTGAGGTATTCAACGTAATCGGATTGCCAATTTTTTTTGAACCATTCAAAACCTGATTTGGTGGTCAAATCGATATTGGGGTTCATTACTTTTACCGAAAAAAGTTTCATTTCTTTTTTTGTCAAATAGAAAAGGTGCATATGCTGCGATGAAATATTCTCCAGATAAGTTACTTTCGATAACACACCTTCCCAAACTAGATCACTGAACACATCGAGTTCTTCTTCTGCAATTTTTGGTTTGTTCTTTTTTAAAGAAATCCACTCGTCATTCGTAATTGATTGAGTGGCCAAAAAATTGATGAATTCTTGACGAAGTTCCTCAAATTGCTGTTTTGTAAGTCGTGTATATTTCAAATTCCCAAAAACTTAATAAGTTTTATTTTAGGTATTCAGATGGCAATGAATCAATTATTTTTTGAATGTCGCAATGTGTTATCCAAATAGCAAAAAAAAACCGCCTTCTTTACATAGTATAAAGCTAGGCGGTTCAATATCCAATCAAAGGATCAATCTATTTTGCTTCTGCAACTACTTCAAAGCCAAAGTCGACCAACACATCCCTATGCAATCTGATCTGTGCATTATAAGGGCCGGTTCTTTTAACGGCACCCCCTTGAATGTTAATGAATTTCTTGTCAATTGTGTGGCCCTCTTTCTCTAAAGCTGCGGCTAAATCAATAGTCGTTACCGATCCAAAAAGCTTATCACCGGCACCGGTTTTTGCAGCTATTTTCAATTCAAGAGCTTTCAATGCCTCGGCGGTTTTCTTGGCCGCATCGACAATCTTCTTTTCTTTGTGGGCTCTTTGCTTAAGATTCTCTGCCAATACCTTTTTAGCGGATGGGGTTGCCAACGAAGCTAAACCTTGCGGGATTAGAAAATTTCTTCCGTACCCGTTCTTCACATTTACTAAATCGTCTTTAAAACCTAAGTTTTGAACGTCTTGCTTTAATATAAGTTCCATGGTCCGTTTCTTTTATTTTAATAAATCCCCTACGTAGGGCATTAAAGCCAAGTGTCGCGCCCGTTTGACTGCCTGGGCCACTTTTCGCTGATATTTCAAGGAAGTGCCTGTGAGTCTTCTCGGCAATAGTTTTCCTTGTTCATTAACCAGCTTCATCAAAAAATCAGGGTCCTTATAATCCACATATTTGATACCCGATTTTTTGAAACGGCAATATTTCTTTTTCGTATTGGTCTCAATATTTAAAGGAGTAAGATATCTAACATCCCCATCCTTTTTACCTTTTGCTTGTTGTTCTATCGTAGCCATACTATCTATGCTTTAGCGGTTTTTGACCGTGTTCTTCTTTTTTCAGCCCAAGCCACGGCGTGCTTGTCTAGTTTTACGGTCAGGAAACGCATGACGCGCTCATCCCTTTTAAACTCTTGTTCATAAGGACCGACCGTTTCCCCTGGCGAGGTAAACTCGAACAAATGGTAAAAACCACTTTTTTTGTGTTGAATGGGATATGCCAATTTTTTTAGGCCCCAATTCTCTTTGGACACCATCTTGGCGCCATTGTTAATTAAGAAATCCTCAAATTTCTTAACTGTTTCCTCTATCTGAACATCAGATAGAACGGGATTCAAAATGAAAACAGTTTCGTAATGGTTCATATTAATCTATCTTTTTAGGATCGCAAAAGTAATAATAATTACGACTATTCACAAGAAAACAGAAATTTCTTCGTTATAGCTAAAACAATTATAAAAATGAACTTAACCAAATCTTAACTTATGATCATTTGCCAATTACACAGAATACCTTGCAATGTTTACAACTTTTATTGTGGTTCATTGCAAATTTTCGGTAATTTGTTGATGATTTAACCCCACAAATCAACCCATTTATGAAATTAAGAAGTATTATTGTTGACGATTCGTCTATGCAGCGTATGGCGGTCGCGAAACTGGTCAACAACCACCCGAACCTAGCAATGGTGGCCGAATACAGCAACGCTATCGAGGCAAAGAATGGCATTAAAAACAATGAGATAGATCTAATTTTTCTAGACGTCGAAATGCCGATTATCAATGGATTCGACCTACTCGAGTCACTCGAAAACAGTCCACAGGTCATCTTGATTACCGGAAAACCTGATTATGCTCTCAAAGCCTTCGACTATGATGTAACAGACTATTTGCACAAGCCAATTACTATGGCTCGCTTTGATGCTTCCGTCAAAAGGGCGGTTGCGAAATTTGAGCAAATGCACAGGGTTGATGAAGACGAGGAGCATATATTCGTAAAAAGTAATCTCAAAAAGCGAAAAGTGATCCTTAATGATATTAAATGGATCGAAGCTCTAGGGGATTACATAAAATTGGTAACCGATGAAGCCAATATCGTAATTTTATCAACAATGAAATCGTTTGAAAAACAGTTGCCGGAAGACAAGTTCTTACGTATCCATAAATCGTATATCATAAATTTGGAGAAAGTTGAGAAATTCAACAGTAAGAATGTCGAAGTAAGCGGAAGGTCTATTCCTTTAAGCCGAAATAAGAAAACCGAACTGGCGGAAGCTTTGAGTAACGTTTAGTGTTTATTTATATGTGATCTACATTGTAGATTACCCGTACACTTTTAAAGTGGGAAATAGCATTGAAGGATTTTTCGATCCTTTTAATGCTATTTTTTGTTTTACTTAATGACCCGCTCATAGGAATCTTAATAATGATATTTTTTAAAAATTGATTTCGTATTCTTGCGATAGCTGGAAATTCAGGCCCTAGAACTTCGCCTTCCCAAACATTTCGTATCGACTTGGCAAACCAATCGGCCGCTTCGTTCAATTTATTATAATCCTTGTGCTTAAAGGTGATTTTAATTATCCTATTGATCGGTGGATACTTAAATTCCTCCCGTTCAAACAACTGGTCTTGATACATATTCGCATAATCGCCACTCGCGACCTGTTTTAGTATGTGATGCTGCGGATTATAGGTTTGGATAATTACCCTGCCCCTTTTTTTGGTGCGTCCAGCCCTGCCGGCGACTTGGGTCAATAATTGAAAGCTTCTTTCGTGGGCCCGATAGTCGGGAAAATTCAAAAGGGCATCTGCATTCATAATTCCTACAAGGTTCACATTCCTGAAATCAAGACCTTTGCTCAACATTTGGGTGCCTACGAGCAAATCGAGTTCTTGCCGTTCGAAAGCCGTAATTATTTTTTCATAGGCAAATTTTCCGCGCGTTGTATCCAAATCCATTCTACCAACCCGGGCTTCCGGAAAAATTGCTCGCAACTCTTGTTCTACCTGTTCGGTACCGAATCCCTTGGTATCCAAAGTTGCGCTTCCACAGGCCATACAACTCTCCTGCAAGGCCATATGGTACCCACAATAATGGCATCGCAGTTGTTTATTGTTTTGATGATAGGTCAAGCTTACATCGCAATTCGGACATTGTGGCGCATGACCGCAGGTAGTACATTCCACAATGGGTGCATAGCCTCTGCGGTTTTGAAACAGGATACCTTGTTCCCCAACTTCCAATGTATTCCTAATTTCCTCCTGTAAGCGCTCCGAAAAATGGCCTTTCATTCTGCGTTTGCGGATCTCATCCCTTAAATCGACCAGTTCCATATCAGGCATGAGAACATTACCATAACGACGATCAATTTGGGCGTATCCATATTTACCAAGCTGTACATTGTAAAAACTTTCTATACTAGGAGTTGCCGAACCTAATAAAATATGGCATTCATGCAATTTTGCAAGAACGATGGCCGCATCTCTTGCGTGGTATCTGGGTGCGGGATCAAATTGTTTAAAAGACCCCTCGTGCTCCTCGTCAACGATGACCAACCCGAGTTTCGAAAACGGCAGGAACAAAGCAGACCTCGCCCCTATAACAATTTGTGCTTTGGTCCTTTTTTCAAGAACATTGTTCCATACCTCGATGCGCTCATGCACCGAATATTTAGAATGATAAACTGCCACTTTCTCCCCAAAATACTCCTGCAATCTTGCAATAAGTTGGGTTGTCAAGGCAATTTCCGGCAATAAATAGAGGGCCTGATTTCCTGAATTGATGCACTTTTCGATCAAATCTACATAGACTTCCGTCTTCCCCGATGAAGTAACCCCATGAAGCAACGTAACCTTATTTTTTTCAAAGCACCTCAAAATAGCCTCCAAGGCACTTTGTTGATATGTATTCAGTGACTTTAACGATTCATTTTCTGCATTGCCCTCGTATGAAACCCGATCGGTCTTTACAAGATACTCCTCAAGAATACCCTTATCTACAAGAGATTTGATAACGGCTTTTGAACCGCCACTCGAAAGCTCTAGATCCGTTATGTTTATGGGCTTTTTAGTGGTCGCCTGTAATTGAAACAATGCCAGTACGACCTGACTTTGTTTCGGCGCTCGGGACAATGAGGCAAGCAGTGCTTCCAGATTCTTTTCGTCGATATACGCTTTGCCCAATTGTACATGGCGAACTAATTTAGGCTTGTACTGTTCATAAATCTCTTCCTTTAAAACGATTATATTCTTTAATAACAGACGATTTAGGACGGGAAGGACATTTTTTCGATCTATTATTGCACCGACCTCATACACTTTTAAAGACGACTGATGGCAGAGCGCGTCATAAACTAAAAATTCATCGTCCTGAAGTTCTGAATCATCGAATACTATCCGTTCGTTCTTTATGATCAAGGTTTCGCTCTCCAGCAAAAAAGCACTCGGGACGGCACTGCGGAAAACTTCCCCAAGGGTGCACATATAATATCCTGCTATCCATTCCCAATGTTTTAATTGAACTTTGTTGACGATCGGATAATCGTCCAAAATTTGATGTATTTCCTTAGCCTCGTATACGGTAGGCGGTTCTGTATGAATAGTATATACCAGGCCCGTGTAGATTTTAGATTTCCCAAAGGGGACCGCCACGCGCATGCCTGGAAGTAAAAAATGGGCTTCCGTTTCCGAAATACTATAGGTAAACAGTTTTTCGAGTGGTATTGGTAGAATTACATTGATAAAGTACTGCATAATGCCCTTACCTTCTATCCCTGCACACGTATCCAAGTCTGGGTCCGATATATAAATGCAAGATATCCGCGCACGCGAAGTTCATTGGTATTATCAGGGTTTAGCCAAATTTTACATCGAAAAGTCATGGCCTGCTCTGGATCGAAAAGTGTATCCCCTTTATAAATTCCTTTTCCATGGTGTTCGGCACCTTCAATAATGGTCATTCCCAAAATTGGTTCATTTTTCATCTCGCCATCGCATTTGGAACATAGTGCATTTTCTTTCCCTTTTTCCAAAATCTTGACAATATGGCCATACATCAGACCATCTTTTTCATAAATGGAGATTACGGCCTTCGGCTTTCCCGTTCGGTCATCTATGGTTTTCCAATCCCCAAAGATACTTTGCGAGGAAACCACACATGATGTTAGTATGAGTAGCCCTAAAAATAATATTCTACCCATTTTCCGCTTCATCATTTTTTAAGTAGGTTTTTCGCAGCGAATTCAAGGTGGCGTTCAGCTCAAATCCGAGTAGCAAGATATTGGAATTTAACCAAATGAACACTAATAATATCAATAATCCGCCCAATGCGCCATATAATTCGTTATAGGTGGCAATTTTATCAACATAGATGCCAAAAAGGTATGAAGTGAGGGTAAAAAGAATGGTCGTCATCAAGGCGCCTACTGAAAAAAACCTAGGATGCCCACCAACAGTCCCAAAATAATACAACATTGACGTCGTCAGGTATGAAAGAAAGAGAAAAAAAAGAACTTTTATAATTTTTAATAAATAGATGTCGTCCTTTTCGAGAACGACCCCATAGGCCTTCATGAAAAAATCACTGTACACCTTTTGGGTATAAAATTCAAGGTACACGAATACAACCGCCCCTATAATAAGAAGTACCGATAGTATCAGTCCGATACCCATAGCATAGGCATATTGCCTAAAAAAATTTCGGTTTAAATTTACGTGGTATGAATTTTCAAAACCCCCAAAAATGGCATTCACCCCATTGGTCATTAAAAAAATAGAAGTTGTGAATGCCAAGATCGATGACCAAAGGTCTCCTCTTTCCTGAGCCTGTATCTGTTGGTAGATTTCGCCAAAGTAATCGCCGGTCGCCGTCGGTAAAAATGATTCCAGGAACATCAAAAATTGTGAATCAAAATTGGCATTCCCAACTTTAACATACGGGATTATGAAGGGCACAAGGGTTAATAAAAAAATCAATAAGGGGAATAATGCCAAAAAAACACTAAATGAAATGGCACTCGCACGAATCGAGAGTGTACCTTGGACAATTCCAAAAAAATACATTTCTATTAGATCATAGAGCGAAAGACCTTCAAAAGCGCGCAACTTTACCTTTTTTAAAAGTCTTGCCACCCAATTGATTATCGGTATTTTATCAACCTTTTTCTCTATTTCTACAGACATCTATACCGCTTTAAGACTCAGGTCTAGATTATTGATCGAATGGGTCAAAGCACCTGATGAAATATAATTTACGCCACATTCAGCATACTGTCGCAGGGTCTTTTCATTGATGCCGCCTGATGCTTCGGTCAGACATTGATTACCGATAAGGGCCACGGCTTCACGGGTATCTTCAAAGTTAAAGTTGTCTAATAGAATTCTATAGATCCCTTTTGATCTAAGGATTTCCCGAACTTCGTCAAGATTACGTGCCTCTACGATTATTTTTAGGTCCTTATGATGGGTTTTTAAATAGTGTTGTGTTTTGGCGATTGCCTGGGGAATTCCGCCAGCAAAATCGATATGGTTGTCTTTGAGCATAATCATGTCATATAGAGCAAAACGATGATTTTCCCCACCGCCAATTTTGACCGCCCATTTCTCCAAAGCCCTAATTCCTGGAGTAGTCTTTCGCGTATCCAGAATTTTTGTATTCGTTCCTTCCAAAAGTTTAACAAAGCGATTGGTTTTGGTGGCTATGGCGCTCATTCGTTGCATGGCATTCAATACCAAACGCTCCGCTTTTAAAATACTCTGCGAGCTTCCTTGTATATAGAACGCAATATCGCCATATTTTATTGAACTCCCGTCCTTCATTAAAATTTCCATTTCCAAATTCGCGTCGACATACGTGAAAACCTGTCTTGCAAAATCGACTCCTGCGAGGATGCCATTGTCTTTTACCAATAGTTTTGCCCTACCGATTGCCGTTACCGGGATGCAGGCCAATGAACTATGATCCCCATCGCCCACATCCTCCCGAATCGCATTCCGGATGATACCATCTATCTCCTCCTGAAACTGTTCTTTCGAAATCATGAATGAATCGTTTTAGTGCGAATTTACTAAATAGTTAACTGGTTATTTTTCTGTTTTGGTTTTTGGCGGAAGTATTTGGTCTTTGGTATTTGGGTTTTAATATTTGCAAACTACATTTGCCTTATGACCATTAAACTTATTGCCATTGGAAAAACCGATGGTAAAGCACTTCAGGAGCTGCTGCATACGTACGAAAGTCGATTGAAATTTTATGTCAAGTTTGAACTTGAAATCATTCCTGACCTTAAAAACACAAAAAATATTTCTGAACACCAACAAAAAGAAAAAGAGGGAGCGCTCCTATTGAATAAATTGAATCCTACCGATGTATTGGTATTATTGGATGAAAGGGGAAGGCAGTATTCTTCAGTCGATTTTGCTCAATTTCTTCAGAAAAAAATGAATTCGGGTATCAAACAATTGGTACTGGTAATCGGTGGCCCGTATGGCTTCAGTGATCATGTAAACCAAGCGGCACAAGAAAGGATAAGTCTATCGAAGATGACCTTTTCGCACCAGATGGTGCGCCTATTCGCGATCGAACAACTCTATAGGGCCTTTACGATATTGCGAAATGAACCCTACCATCATGAGTGAAGGGCTAAAAATTCCTAGGGTCGATTATTCCCGCTTATCTTTATGTATTGATACCCTTCCGTCTGTGCGGGTGGTGTACTATGCTAATCGTTATATGGGCAAAGATTAATAAAGTACCCTAAATTTTATGGTGTTCTCGACATTTTTAAGCGCTTTGATTACCTCTTTGTTATACTCCTTATCCAAATCGGTTATCACATAGCCAACCTCATTGTCGGTTGAAAGAAATTGTCCCGAGATATTCATTTCATATTTGGCCAGTACTTCATTTATTTTAGCCATGATGCCCGGAACATTTTTGTGAATGTGCAGAAAACGATGAGCGTTCTTTTGTTTGGGTAATCGAATATTGGGGAAATTAACGGCATCTACGGTACTGCCCGAGTTTATGTAGTCCATTATTTTATGCGGCACAAAATCGGCAATATTGCGCTGTGCTTCTTCGGTACTCCCGCCAACGTGGGGAGTCAAAATTACATTGTCAAGGCCTTGAAGTTCTGTATGAAATTCTCCATTGCCACTAGGTTCCTCAGGATACACGTCGATGGCCGCACCAACTAATTTTCCATTTTTCAGTGCACCGACCAATGATTCGATATCTACCACGAATCCCCTTGAAAGATTAATAAGAATCGCGCCATTCTTCATTTGGTTAATTTCACGTGCGCCTATAAAATTCCGGTTGGCCTTGTTGTCATCGATGTGTAAGGTTACCACATCTGAAACATTCAATAGATCTTCAAGCGAATTGCATTTGATCGCATTCCCTATCGCCAGCTGATCATTAATGTCGTAATAATAAACACGCATGCCAATGGCTTCCGCTAAAACTGATAATTGCTTGCCGATATTGCCATAGCCGACTATTCCGAGATTCTTGCCGCGTACTTCCCTAGAATTGGCAGCAGTTTTGTTCCATTGGCCGTTGTGTATCTCTGTACTTCTAGGAAAAACACTGCGCATGAGCATTATGATCTCGCCTATGGCCAGTTCGACTACCGATCGGGTATTACTATAAGGGGCATTGAATACCACCACACCACGCGCCCGGCAATAATCCAAATCAATTTGCGTCGTTCCGATACAGAACGCACCCACGACCAATAATTTATTGGCTGCATCCAAAACTTTTTGGGTAACCTGTGTTTTAGACCGGATACCCAAGACGTGAACCCCTTTGATCTTTTGGATCAATTCTTCCTCGGACAAGCTGGATTTGATCAATTCAACAGAAAATCCATCTTCCGAAAGATTATCAAAAGCGGCAGGATGAACATTTTCAAGAAGTAATATCTTAATTCTGTTCTTAGGATAGGAAATCTTTCTTGGCAAATCATTTACAAATAGAAACTCATCCAAATTAGGGGCTACATGATCCGCATTATTGGTAGCCTTTTCTCGATGCACATTCTCGGTATAGGCGAAGAATTTATGCGCTATTCCAGCTTCCCGCATAACGTAATCACTATAACCATCCCCTATGACTTGAACTTCACCTTCCAAATCGAGCTGTTTTAGACATTCGATCTTGCCGTTATGCGATGAAAGTACATTGGTCTCATCAAAGCCAATAATATTTCCGTCGGAATCAAATTTAAAGGTATTGGCAAATACTCTCTCAGAAGGTATGTTGTACTCTTTGACAATTGGATCAATAAATTCCTTAAAACCACATGAAATAACATAGATGTCATTTGAAAATAATTCAAAAAATTCTTTATTCGCCTCGATCGACTTAGAAATTTTCTGCTTCAGTTCGCTTACAAGCCGGGTCAAATCAGACTTGTTGGCCTTCAGTAATTTTATGCGGCGTTCCAACGATTCGGTGAAAGATATATCGCCGTCGATTCCTAGATTCGTAATTTTCTGTATTTCCTTGATTATCTCTTCCTTATTAGGTCTTCCCCCTAAGGTCATTTCGGCCAATACATCCAGAGCCTCTACCCTGGTCAAGGTACTATCGAAATCAAATACATACTTCCTGCCCACTGCCACCATATTTAAAAAAATTAAGCTGTAAAAGTAAAAATTTAATCGGTCAGTCTTAGGGTTAATTTACCAAAAGTTATCCCTGTCACCAATCCATAGCATTTTGATGGAAAATTAAGTAATTGATACCAAAAAAATTATTGAATTCCCAATATATCCCCCTTCGTATTGGTATGGGGACATTACTTCCAAAATAAAATAATGGCGTTGGCAAAGGCTGTTGTTTTATAGGTCCCATTGTGATCTCCGGAAACGATTTTTAATTTGCTTTTGGGAATAGCTCCTTGTAGTTCCGATGGGTTACCATTGTCAATATCCCTATCTCCGGCAATCACCAATACTTTTGCCTTAATTTTGGAAAGCGCTTCTACCGATGTAACCGGCTGATATTTTTGCTGTAAATAAA
>JALHST010000295.1 GCA_022865355.1 Maribacter sp.
ATACGATTGCGCACCGTTGTGATAAAAGAAGACCGTCCCGTAGCGAAAATCGGCAAATAGGGCACCCCCTAGTTTTCTAATCCCTAAAGGTGTTTTTACCCAGCTCGATGTTTTCGTATCAAAATTTCCAAGTTGTTGTAATGTGCGATATTGGTCTTCCGTCAATATTTCAATCCCCATCGCTGCGGCCATATCAAGAGCATTATTTTTAGGTTTAAATTCCTTGCGAGATTCCTGGGCCTGGCGGTCGTAGCATATACTTCTTCGGCCTTTCGGGCTTTCCGGGGAACAATCATAAAAAATGTATTCGCCTGTTTGGCTATCCTGGCCAACAACATCGGGTTCCCCACCGGTCCGCTCCATTTCATTGAGAGACCACATTTTTTTAGGCCTCGCCTCCAACTTTGTGCGAACTTTGACCCATTCAAGACCATAATGACGATCCCTATTTTTTTCAAAACGATCTTTTAATACCTTAAGCAGTTCTTGCGGATGATCTACCGAAAACTCCTTTTTATTTTCCATGATCCTAAAAAGTTCTTTTGATTTGGGTTGCATTGCCCAATGAAATCTTTTAGTTTCCCCTACGCTACTTATTATTCGCCTGCGGCAACATATTTCTTATGGCGGCGATTTTCCAATTTGAATCGTCATAGACTACGATAAAGGTACTCCACATGTTTCTTTCGGTACCATCGGTATTTTGTATACGATATCGAGCATCGACAATGGCGCAGTCCTTGCTCAAAAATCGAATTTGATCGATATTAAGGCTTCTTGCCCCCGGGTTGGTTTCCGAGCTTTGTAGCATTCCCATCAAGGCTACTGATTTGCCTTTTCGCCAAATCCCCGAAGAAACGAGTTGATCAACATCGTCTGTTAGAATAGCCTGTAATCTTATCGAATCTTTCTCGGTCCTGGCCAAGGAATAGGTGTCGATCAACGTAGAAATTTCCTGCTCCGGAGCATTAGTGGATATGGGGTTTTGACCCGAGGTGGTTGCTATAACAAATAAACCTAAAACGATTAAAAGGCTTCTATTATTCATGATTTGATTGTTTTTAGCGTTCGCTTCTTCTGTTTCGATCCGTTCTTTTTAATTCGTTCTTTTCGCTTTGCCTATTTGGATTTCCTTATCCTAGATGGATTGGAAAGATGTCCGACACCTACATCTTCCAAAATCATTTGACTCCAAACTCCGTTAGCACGAGTTCGCCTTCACCTAGTCGATACGGGTACAATGTGTAGGAACCCGCTGCCTCGTTATATATCTCGAGCCGCAGTTCCTGGTCGGATTCCCATTTTTTATGAAGAAACGCTGTTTTCCACGTGCTGGGTACATATGTTTTTAGGGTCATAGGCACATCGTAGGTAGTTGCATCAAGGTCTGATGAAACCGTCACGGCAATGGTATCTCCCTCCATGGTCTCCTTAATTTTTGAATTTTTCCGTTCGTGGATATATTTTGTGACGTCGCCAAAAGTTGCAATCCAGATATCGGATACCCTGTCGTGCATATAGTCAAAATATTGTTCCAATTCGGTATCGGTCCTAGGCTCCCAGCCAATGCCATTGACACCGTGAAATACGAGTACCAACCACATATTGTCATGGGCCAGGCACGTGTCGACCCATCCTTTCATTTCGGCCATACCGACACTGTTGACCGGGCCTCTCTGCCATTGGACATATTCTTTTTGGGAAGTTTCCGGATTGGCTTTACTGGATCGGTTGATCTCTTCCAAATAGGATTCGGGCATGCGATTTCTTAAGGCGGGATATATCGTGTGGGCGTAGGCCATAACACGTTCATCCTCGGTGCCATAAGGGCATTCCGCTGAAAATGTATATTCCTTGCCCAAATATTTCTCAATATCGGCCTTACTTTGTTCCAACTCATAGAGGAGGTTCGGCTCGTCTAAAATGGCCAAACGGGGATGGGTGACCGTATGGCTCGCTATTTCATGCCCCTGAAGGGCATACTGCTTGTATTGTTGCCAAGTAGTGGTATCGACTGGGTTATTATGAAAGACAATTTCATCGGTGTTTCTTAAGTTGCCTTTCCGAAGTTTGGCATATCCTTCATCCAAAAGTTGATAGGCTTCCTCTTTTTTGCCGGCTTCAAAAAGTGAACCTGCCCGTGAATGATAATCAAGGGCTTCGGTAGTGCCCGTAAAGCCTATCAAGGAGCCCCTCTCGAAGAAATTTTCCTCATTAGTTTTAACGCGGGCCGTTTCATCGATAATTTCTTGCTCGGGGCGACCAATAAATTTTCCAGGGGCAGCACCTTGAACTTTCCCCGTAATGATAAAAAAGGTAGCGGGTAGGCCAAGTTTATCGAGGATGGGTTTGGCCACGGTAAGTTGATTGATAATCCCATCATCAAATGTTATGGATATGGCCGATTTTTTGTCCCCTTGCCATTTGGTAATGACGGTATTACCAATATTCGCTTTGGATTGCGCGGCATAGACACCAAATAGGATGGATATTCCGAATAGGATAACAATAGGTTTCATAGGCAGCGGGAGATAATCAACCCTAAGATAACTAAAATTAGGTAAGATCAGGAAGCCTCGCGAAGCTTAGGTGCAAGGCCGTTTACGCTGCCAATCAAATCATTATAATAAATCTAATACTTTAAACGACCATTGGGTCAACCATTTTTGCCTGGAACGTCAACGAGGGGCACTCCCCGTTCAGACTATCCGCCGAACTCCTCGGGTTTAATAATGTTCCATACCTTTATTTTGTCGTTTTTGCTAAGCCCAGATTTGACCTCCACATAGATACCATCACTTATGCCCAATTCA
>JALHST010000032.1 GCA_022865355.1 Maribacter sp.
CCATTCTAGGGAAGAATTGTGCAATCACATAGGCGCGATTGCCATCCTTGGGAAAGTATTCGTAGCCCGACCGCGCACGGCTTATAGTATGGTCTGGTATGTTATACCACCATTTTACTGAAAATGAGACCTGCTCCTTGGATAAAACCGGTTTCGGCAGGTCAATACGCATCATGGTTTGATTAATAGTATATGGTAGCGCCTTTCCTGATGCATCCTGTACGTATTCGATATTGAATCCGCCATCAAATGGCTCGCTGATATATTTGCTGGCAAAGGAACCGGCAGGCTCGGCCATGGGAACACCTTCCCCGTCCCGTAACGGCGATTTAGAATCCTTGGCCCGTACGTTCTGGTCTAATTGCACCCATAGAAACTCAAGATTATCCGGGGAATTATTGGTATAGGTCACGGTTTCCTCACCGTATATTTTGGCATTTTTGTCATCTAAGGTAACATCGATCTTGTAATCGGCCTGTTGCTGGTAGTAATCAGGTCCCGGCGCCCCGGAAGCCGATCGATAGGTGTTGGGGGTGGCGAACTCATCGTAAAGCTGTCGAAACTTGCTTTGATTCGTATGGCCGGGCTCCCTATCTTTTTTCTCAACCTCCTGTGCGAAGGCTACTGCTGCAAAAAGAAACAGCAATGAGGCAAAAACATACTTAATTCTAGTCATTTTTATGTGAAGTTTAAAAGCTGTGAAAATTAGAGGTTTTAAAGGGATTGATAATTAATTGTTATAAATTTAACATTCCTTTAGTATTGGATTTGAGCAGTACCACACTTTTCCTGACGTCTTTGACATTGAAATGCACCACATTTTGTTGCTCGTCGAAGATATCGGTAAGCACTTCATCCTGAATTTGGATCGTTTTAAGACTGGCTAGGCCGATTTTCGGAATTTCCATATAACAGACCACCATATCGGTATCATATTCCTTACCTAAAAAGGCATACTCTTTGACGACCCCGTTTAGTTCGATTACCAATTTGTTCCGAAGATATTTTTCGAGGTATTCGTCCGCCAGAGGAGATTCAGACTCGGTGTCCAAGTTCATTTTGAGTCCGTATCGTGCCTCCAACACCTTGTCAAGGTCGTCAATAAAGATCCGGGTAGTGATCTGTAAGGCGTCATCCTTTTCGGAATAGCCGATATGGGTAACGGTCAAATAAAATTTATGGATCGCCGTAAAGGCCATAAGGGGTAAGAGTAGAATTAAAAATCCCTTTTTCAAATACCGCATAACGTCTTTTTTAAACAAGCAAAATTAAGCAATCTCCATACCAAACTTGATAAACTAGCATCCGAATTTATAGAAAGAACAGAGTGCAAAAGCCAAATTCCGCCCAGATAGTTATCGGGGCCAAATTCCAAATTCCAAATCCCAAATCCCACCCCCATAGCTCCCGATAGCTATCGGGAGGGGCCAAATCCCAAATTCTTTATTCTTTATTCTTTGTTCTTTGTTCTTTATTCTTAAAACCTAATAACCAATAACATATAACAAATTGTATTGAAATAAGCAGGCTCCTAGGCCATGGTGGGGAAGGGCATCTTCATAGTAGGGGGACCCTATATTTTTGGTAATTTTCACCGATCAATGATTTTCCTGTTCTTTTTCTTCAAGGGCGTTGTTCTCTCGATAGATAATACTTCGCGCCTGCATATAGTCCCAAATTTTGAGCCTATCATGGGTATCGACAATCGATTGAAAATTGGGGTCGACCTCACAGAAATACATAAAATCATCTATTTCCGCTTCCGAGATCTTGAAGTGGATTCGAAAAAGGGAATCGGCATACATATCGCGTACACGTTGGGTCCGGGCATACAAATTATCCCTTGCCAGCTGTTCTTTCAACATTTTCGTATAGCCCGTGATGGCATTGATCAAGGGATCAAAACTCATAAAGGGGTTGGCCGTTGCGGCATAAAGTTCCCTTTCTACCTTTGTAGGCACCATAACATAGGCATTCGGCAAGCCCAAGGTCGACGCCGTGACCACCGGATCTATTTCAATGCGTTTGGTATCCCGCATTAGACTGCCCGTAAGGTTATAGGGGGTTACTACCACCTCCTCCAATTCGGTGAGGGCATCTTGTAAGGGAACCGTAATAAATTTGCTGTTCAAAATCGAAGCGGTGACCACGATTTCCTTGCGTTTGTATTGAACTGCTGAAAAAACGATGGTGTCATACAGGTGGGCGGGAATTGAAAAGTAGCCTTTTTCATCGGTGATCGTGGCACGACGGGAAGTGGTGTTCAGCACATGGGTACCCGCCACATCACCATCCTTACTTTGTACCTTCCCTTGAAGCTCGCTGGTAAAAAGGGACTGTGCCCCTAAAGAGACTCCACATAAAAAGAAACATAGATTGATGGCACTCTTACTTCTCATTCATCTGGGCGCGAAATTCCTTGCTTTGGGTAACCAAAAAATCGATCAACTGAAATTCATTGGCTTTTTGGAACAGCGATTGCGGCGGCATCTTCGTATCGCAGTAAACCAAAAAGGCATCGATTTGATTATGAGGAAGTTGCAGGTCTTGTACGAAAAAGCTATCATCATAAATATGGCGCAATACTTCGCTTAATTTTAAAGTAGGCAGCTTGACCCCCTCTTTTTCTTTGCTTGATTTAAGAAGCGCCCTAAAAATATTGGCGATATTCAGGCCATCGCGGTACATGCCGCGATCCGCATTTGAAAGTGCTATATTTTCCACTTCCGTAGAGCGGTCTGGTTCATACTCGAATTTTTTGAGCTCCTCGTTCTTCACTTCCAAGAATTTTTCTTGGTTTTCTGGGGTGACCACCACTTCCTCGAGCTCGGTGACTTTCTCGTTTACCTCGACTACGAGACGGTTTTTTTTAAGAATGTCGGCTGTGATCTTCACGACCTGTAATTGGTAGTTTACGGCCGTAAAGGCCACATCATCTCCCTCCTTTACCGCAATGGCAAATTGGCCTTGCTCATTGGTGCTTGTGCCTGTTTCAGTGGTGACGTTGATGACATTCTCGTTGGGCACGGGGACATCGCGATAGATTACCTGTCCCCTTAATATCGTGCGATCATCTTCTTGCGCAAACGCCGCTGCGAACCATAAAAAGGCGATTATAAAGGGTAGCATTGCTTTCATTCCAAGGTTTTTAACAATCATAAAGAAAATACAAGTTGGGTGGATAAAAAAACGGTGGCCAATAAACTTTTGTTAATTTGTAATGTATCTCCTCGTTTCCCGTAAAAATAGTGCAAATGCATCAATTCTAGGGCATTCGATTCACTTTACCGAACAATCGTTTCACTTCACCTTGTAACCGCGTGTTTTAACGGCTAAAATTAGGTAGTTGAAGAGATAGTTATATTTTTGTAAGTCCCAATAATCTGGTATACGCGATCCCACAAAATCTTTAAAAATACCGATGCCATGAGACTTGGAAAGAACCCTATAAAAGATAGTAAAATGAAGATACGCAGTTGGCCCCTTCTGTTTGGCCTCTTTGCCGGCGTTGCCCTGCATGGGCAAATTAAAATTGGCGATAATCCACAAAATCTAGATCCCAGTTCGGTGCTTGAACTCGAAAGCAGCAACCGTGTTTTGGTGATTACCCGGGTGACGACGGCCGAGATGGATGCCATCACCCCTATTCGGGGTGCCTTGGCCTATAATATCGATACGAACTGTATCCATTTCTATGATGGCACCCAATGGCTCAATTTGTGTGACTCCTTAGGACTCACGTTTAGTACCGATCCGGTGGTCAATGACCCCGATGGCCCACAGACCATCGTCATTACACAAACCGGGGGCAATTATAATTTCGAGGTCGCCCCGAATAGCATTCGGAGCGCACAAATCGTTGATGGGGGCGTCAACGGGGTCGATATTCAGAACAACTCGATCGGGCAGAACAAGTTGGCCGATAATTCGGTGGGGGCCGCCGAGCTGCAGACCAATTCGGTTTCCGATGACGAGATCAACTACGCTACGGTGACCTTAAGCGATTTTACGAACGATGTGGGGTTTATCACCGGGGCCCAGATCGTCAGCACGGCCCCGGGAAATGTCCTTACCGATAGTAATGGGGCGTATTATGATGATACACCGCTGCAATCGGCGATTGATGGGAATATGGCAGCTATTGCACAGAATTCCAGCGACATTACCACCAAGGAAAATTCGGTCAACAAATCAAACGGACCTTTAGGCACTTCAGCGGTACTTTTCCCGACAGAAAATTCGGTGCGAACTTATGTGGATGCTGCCGTGGGGGGCGTTGGCGGAACTGGGAACATCACCTCTTCCGACCTAGCAGTTACCGGAGGAACCAATGCGACTTTTAACAACGTAACCCTTGAGATACAACCCGGTGCGGTCGGTACGGCTGAATTGGCCAACGGCTCGGTGAACAATACAAAACTTGCACTTAATGCCGTGCAAACGACCAATATTCTGAATGGCACCATAACCACCGCCGATATAGCGCCATCCGCCCCTGCCCCTACAAATACCCAGGTACTTACCACAAGCACTGCAGGTAATGTGGCATGGATCGACCTGCCTTCAGGAGGGAGCGGATCTACCGAAGTTGTAGATGACATAACCCTTTCAGGAATTGGCACCGTTGTAGATCCGTTTAAAATACAACCTGTTACACCCGCTCCGGCAATAGATCAAATGCTAATAACCAATACTTCCGGTAACATAGCTTGGGTTCCGGTTGCAACCGGTGGAGGAACTACCGAGTTAGCCGATCAGATAACTATTACAGGTAATGGGCAAACGGGGACACCCTTTAAAGTAGCCGATGGAGGAATTACCAGCTTCCAAATTGCGAATGAGACCATCCTTTCGGAGGACATCTTGGATGGTACTATTTTGGGCCAAGATATCTCCAATGGCAATATAACACCTATCAAAATTGAGCCATCGACTATTTTAGGTCAATTTCTAAGGACGGAGCCTATTACAGGTAATGTCATCTGGGATGATTTACCGGTCGGAACGGGTGGCGCAGTTAGTTCAGATGGTATTACCATTGTTGGCGATGGTGTAGCCACTGATTTGCAAGTCCTTGATGGGGGTATTACTGCCATTAAATTGAACAACATGGGGGCCGCCAGCGGAGAGGTCCTCAAATGGAACGGGACGGTCTGGGCACCGGCAGCGGACGCTGGCGGAACGGCCTATACGGCCGGGACCGGGCTCACCCTGAACGGAACCGCCTTCGACGTGGACCCGC
>JALHST010000296.1 GCA_022865355.1 Maribacter sp.
GGTCGTCATTGCGAGCGATGCGAAGTAATCTCTCTCTCTTTTTAACAAAAAGGGTTACGATTTACTTCGCTTCACCTGTTAAGACATTGGTTAAAGTAGATCACGGACTTATCGTACCAATTTCTTATATTTCAAGCGCTTGGGAATGACATCGGCACCCAAGCGTTTTTTTCTATTTTCCTCATAATCCGAAAAGGAACCTTCGAAGAAATAGACCTGCGAATCGCCTTCAAATGCCAAAATATGCGTACATACCCGATCTAGAAACCACCTATCGTGTGAAATAACCACGGCACAACCGGCAAAATTCTCCAGACCTTCCTCTAAGGCCCTCAAAGTATTTACATCAAAATCGTTGGTAGGCTCGTCTAACAACAAGACATTCCCCTCTTCCTTTAGGGTCATGGCCAAATGCAATCGGTTGCGTTCCCCGCCCGAAAGCATGGTCACTTTTTTGTTCTGTTCGCTTCCAGAAAAATTGAATCGACTTAAATACGCTCGAGAATTCACCTGACGTCCCCCCATCATGATAAGTTCTTGCTCGTCGCTGAAGTTCTGCCAAATGGTCTTCTCAGGGTCTATATTCGAGTGACTTTGGTCTACATAGGCTATCTTGGCGGTATCCCCTACAATGAATTCCCCTGTATCAGGGGTCTCCTCACCCATAATCATTCTAAAAATGGTCGTTTTACCCGCGCCATTGGGACCAATGATACCGACAATGCCTGCTTGTGGGAGCTTAAAATTCAAATCCTCGTAGAGCAATTTGTCACCATACGCCTTGCTAACACCTTTCGCCTCAATGACATTGGTACCCAATCGTGGCCCATTGGGAATGTAAATCTCCAATTTTTCATCGAGTTGCTTTTGGTCCTGGCTCATCAGCTTGTCATAGTTGTTCAAACGTGCCTTTTGTTTGGCATGTCGCCCTTTGGCACCTTGCCGCACCCATTCCAACTCCCTTTCCAATGTCTTCTGGCGCTTTGATGCCGTTTTGCTCTCCTGTGCAAGTCGTTTGGATTTTTGATCCAACCAACTCGAGTAATTTCCTTTCCAGGGAATGCCTTCACCTCGATCCAATTCCAAGATCCATCCGGCCACATTATCCAAAAAATACCGGTCATGGGTAACCGCAATGACGGTGCCTTTGTACTGGGCCAAATGATGTTCAAGCCAATGAACCGATTCGGCATCCAAATGGTTGGTAGGCTCATCTAATAATAAAACATCGGGTTCTTGTAACAATAATCTGCATAGGGCCACCCGTCGGCGTTCCCCACCTGAAAGAACTGCTATTTTTTGATCTCCTTCCGGAGTGCGCAGGGCATCCATGGCGATTTCCAGTTTAGTGTCGAGTTCCCAGGCGTTCGAAGCATCTATTTTATCCTGAAGCTCCGCTTGTTTGTCCATCAACTTTTGCATCCGATCGGCATTCTCATATACCTCAGGGAGCGCGAACATGTCATTGATCTTATTGTATTCGTCCAGGATGGCCACCGTTT
Organism: Maribacter sp.; assembly: GCA_022865355.1. Lineage (GTDB taxonomy): Bacteria > Bacteroidota > Bacteroidia > Flavobacteriales > Flavobacteriaceae > JALHST01. The sequence continues at coordinate 1,503 of JALHST010000296.1, forward strand.
CACCAGCCCCTTCCCTAACCACCTCCAAAACCGTCTTGTTTTCATCTAGGTGTGGTTCTTGCTCCAAATAACCCACTTTATAGCCTGGGGAAAAAACAATATCCCCTTGGTAATTTTTATCTGTACCAGCAATGATTTTTAATAAAGTGGACTTCCCAGAGCCATTAAGTCCTAAAATGCCGATTTTAGCACCATAAAAGAAGCTGAGATAAATGTTTTTGAGGACGGGGGTGTTGGCGTTTTTATACGTTTTAGTAACCCCTGACATCGAGAATATGACTTTCTTATCGTCGGACATATAAGTTTGTGGTTTGTGGTTTGTGGTTTAAATTAATCCTTTTTGAACTTTTGACCTTTAATATCAGAATTTCTTAAATAGTGCATAAGTGCACCTATTTTATTTTTCACCGTCGTACATTTGCTTCTCAATATTTCCGATTGTTGTTGTGTGATTAGTCTACTGTCCAAAGCTCGATATGCTTGAGACGCAAGTTCACTTGCAGAACCTTTTGAGTAGCTAAGAAAATTATGGAACTCCTTGCTACCGTCCCTATCAAATCCTTCGGCAATATTGTCCATTATTGATCCGGAACTTCGATCCATTTGGTCACGCATGCTGAAATTGGCACCTAAGGGAGTAGTTAAAAACAATTCTTCAACATATTCACATATTTCTCTTGCCCGCCGCCAAACCTCCAAATCTTCGAACTTCTCAATCCGGCCCATTTAATAAACTATAAACTACAAACAATAAACCTTCTACACCCTCCCTTTTAAGGCATTAAATACCCAGGCAATCGCAAAAAAACCGACCCCTACGGCTGCAAAGCCCCATCCGGCAATATCATTATATCTAAAGGCGCCTAAGGCAATCAGACCAATGCCGACGATGATCATAATAAAGGTAGCCCAGGCGAGCACGGTGTTCTTATTCATTCCCATGGTAATTTCGTTTGGTTTTTTGGTAACCGTAAATATCGGAATTTTTAGCAGAATTCTGGTTCTGAATGCACAAAGATTATTTTTCAAAGGGAAAGGTGATGTCCGATTTTGCCCGTACGGCATCCATTAATTTCACAAGGTCCAAACTGTTTTGATGGCTCCAGAAGTCGCTTTGTAATTCGCCTTTTTTCAGACAATCATGCACTTCCTCGATTTCGTAACTATATCCCTTGCCATTTGTAGGCAATTCAAAAGATGCTATATCTCCTTCCTTTTCAATCGAATAGCCCTGCGATTCATGCCATCTTGGATGAATAAAGATAGATCCTTCGCTTCCTGAAATCTCCGCCTTCATCGATGATTTCGAGGTTAGCCCGCTATATAACAAAGCCTGGGCCTCCTGATAATCAAAAAGCATTGCAGTCTGGACTTCGGCCCCGGTTTTATAAATTTTTGAGCTGGCCTGTATTTTTTTGGGCATTCCCAAAATAAGGTAAGATAGAAAAATAGGATAGATTCCGATGTCTAATATCGAGCCACCGCCTAAATCGGGGTTTAAGAGTCTCCCGCCCTCGTCCCTGTCCAAGGCATAAAAGGCAAAATCGGCATACAAGTACCTGATTTTACCAATTGCACCTTCAGTAATCAATTGCTTTGCTTTTTTTATCGTAGGATTGAAGCGACTCCAAAGGGCCTCCATCAGAAAAACCTTGTTCCGTGCGGCCGTTTCGAGCATCTGTTCGACTTCGGTACGATTGATACCCATGGGCTTTTCACAAAGTACATGTTTTCCATGGTTCATCGCACGTATGCTAAGCTCCGCATGGGAAGTATGAGGGGTTGCAATATAAATGGCATCTACCGTATCGGAACGAAATAATGCATCATAACTCCCAAAGCTATGTTCGGCTCCATATTCCTTGGCAAAGGCTTCCGCATTGGCTCGATTTCTTGAGCCTACCGCTGTCAGGGCACCCCCTGGGATCAACTTCAGGTCTTTGGCAAAACTATGGGCAATGCGCCCAGGGCCCACGATACCCCATCGTACTGGCTGTGACATAACGATCTTTATTTTTCTCAAATGTAATCAATTTTACTCCTTATCTTTAAGCTTTAAAATGAAACCAGACCACGATGGATGTTAACTTCACGAAGAACGAAGACCACAATAAACTACAATTAGCAGCACTAAAAAAAAGATTGGCCCAGGTACATTTGGGCGGTGGTAAAGGTCGCATCGAAAAGCAGCACGCCCAGGGCAAGTTGACCGCGCGCGAACGAATTGAATATCTTTTAGATGATGGCAAGGATCGTATTGAAGTCGGTGCTTTGGTCGGTGACGGTATGTATGAAGAACATGGGGGTTGCCCATCTGGCGGGGTGGTTGTAAAAATTGGCTATGTTTCTGGAAAACAATGTGTTGTAGTCGCCAATGATGCTACCGTAAAAGCGGGTGCCTGGTTCCCCATAACCGCAAAGAAAAACTTAAGGGCCCAGGAAATAGCCATCGAGAACAAGTTGCCCATTATTTATTTGGTAGATAGTGCCGGCGTATACCTGCCCCTTCAAGACCAAATATTCCCGGATAAGGAACATTTTGGGCGTATTTTTAGAAACAATGCCATCATGAGCAGTATGGGCATTACACAAATTTCTGCGGTGATGGGAAGTTGTGTCGCCGGGGGTGCCTATTTGCCCATTATGAGCGACGAAGCACTTATCGTTGATAAAACGGGGAGTATATTCCTGGCCGGAAGTTATTTGGTAAAAGCGGCAATCGGGGAAAATATTGACAATGAGACCCTTGGGGGTGCCACGACCCACTGTGAAATAAGCGGGGTAACCGATTATAAGGCAAAAGATGATCAGGAAGCCTTGGATACCATCAAGAATATCATGGGCAAAATCGGGGAATTTGACAAGGCAGGATACAATCGGATCAAAGCGCAAAAACCCAAGGAAAATCCGGATGATATCTATGGCATACTACCCAGCTCCCGAACCGACCAATATGATATGCTTGAAATTATCAATCGCTTGGTCGACAGTTCCGATTTTGAGCAGTACAAGGAAGGGTACGGACAAACTATATTAACGGGCTATGCCCGTATCGACGGGTGGGCCGTGGGCATTGTGGCCAATCAAAGAAAAGTGGTAAAGACAACCAAACTGGCCGTTGGCAATCATGCCGTCGGCGGTGAAATGCAATTTGGGGGGGTCATCTATTCCGATTCGGCCGATAAGGCTACACGATTTATCGCCAATTGCAACCAAAAGAAAATCCCTTTGGTATTTTTACAAGATGTGACCGGGTTTATGGTGGGTAGCAAAAGTGAACATGGCGGCATCATTAAGGACGGCGCCAAAATGGTAAATGCGGTAAGCAATTCGGTCGTGCCCAAGTTCACCATCATTATCGGAAATAGCTATGGCGCTGGAAATTATGCCATGTGCGGAAAAGCCTATGACCCCAGGCTGATCGTGGCCTGGCCTAGTGCAGAACTGGCGGTTATGAGCGGTAATTCGGCCGCCAAGGTGCTGCTGCAGATTGAAAAAGCCTCCCTTAAAAAGAAAGGCGAAGTCATCACCGAAAAAAAGGAAAAGGAACTTTTCGATACCATCAAACGGCGGTACGATGATCAAATATCGCCGTATTATGCGGCTGCCCGACTCTGGACCGATGCCATTATCGATCCCTTGGAAACTCGAAAATGGATTTCAATGGGTATTGAAGCGGCCAATCACGCCCCGATTGAAAAGGACTTTAATATGGGGATTTTGCAGGTATAATTATCTCACAACGACCCCATCGCGATTGTTCACCGTGAACAACTGTTGGGTCACATTCTTAAGGCTCAGTTTAAAAACCTTGGTCTCCTTGCTTTGGGTAGGGCTGCCATAATTCTGGTAGATCGTCGCCTTCAGATAGGTAGGGGTCAGGCTCTTGTTGCCCAAATAATTGATA
>JALHST010000297.1 GCA_022865355.1 Maribacter sp.
ATCTGACAAAACCGAACTCGCTTGCCTTTCTGATCCTCCTGAGGCGGACTGGTGCTCACGCAGCTCTGACAAATTTGAGAAAGAAGAGCATTTGAAGGTCGTCGCTGCTGCCGGCACCCCGCCTGAGGCGGACAGGCGCGGTGCGCCAGCCTCCTTGTGCCTCCGCTAAAGCTTCGGCGACACGCGGACGCCGAAGTAGCTCGGCTACGAAGGCTGAAAAGCTGTGTAGCAGGCAATATGACCAATCAATAATCCTATGATAAAATTCTTTAGAAAAATCAGACAGAATTTACTTACAGAAGGTAAAACTTCAAAGTATCTCACCTATGCTATTGGTGAAATTATCCTAGTTGTCATTGGGATTTTGATCGCTCTTTCAATTAATAATTGGAATGAGAAAAAAAACAATATAGCGCAAGCCGAAAAACATTTAGAAACCATAAAATTGAATCTAAAAGATGACATCATGCAGGCTGAAAATTTATTGTCCGAAACGAAAACCACATTGGAGTATTCGAACAACTTTTTAGGTCAATTCAAAACAATACTCCCTATTGATAATAACATTCAAATGTATTTGATATATCTCATGTTTGAGCGCAATATCGAAGTCAATGAAAGTGGATTTGTCGCACTAATGAATTCGAATGGTATGTCATTTATCGATGAGCGTCTTCAAGTTAAAATATTGGATTATTATCGGCATATTGAACAGTTAAAGAGTCGAGAAGAAAATGCCAATTCAGAAATTAAAACAATGTTCGAGCCCTATGTGAAAGAACATTATTACTGGATTTACAATAAAACAAATCCGTGGCATCGGCAAGCTGAAATTTATAAAGACGACCCAAGAACTTCAGAAAATATAGATCTAAAAAGTGTGATTGCCGATAAGCGATTAGAGATTATGGTGAATGGAAGGAGATATCAAGCATTGATACTTTCTGATTTTTACGCGAAAACGATAAAACTCGCGAAAGAAATCATCTTTGACATAGAAAAGAACAAAGTCTAAAAACATGCATAAAATATAGCTGATCAAGGCTTTCCGAAAGGTTGGCGCTCAATTGCCAAGATGGCCACACCGAGGCATCGGGACGACCCTGTGATATGCTGAAAATTAACGTCCCCATAGTACCATCCCAACCACTGCTTGCGTAAAGGGCGTACCCTACGTTTCATACACGTACCGTTGGCGACCCTATACGAAGTAGACGGTAACGCAAAGCTGATGAATAGGCTCAAAATACGGGATATCAATCGGTGGATTTGCCGGGTCATGTAGAATATGATCCCCTCTTTTGTACTTTCTGATTTCTATCATAAAAGTTAAGGGATCAAACTTAAGAAGTATAAAATTAATGCGTGGGCAGTTTTCCGCTTTAGGGCATAGGCCCTCTATAATTGGCTATTTTTTTTCTATTTCCTTGAAATTGCATGTTGCTAATCCCTATTTTTATGCAAAGCACTTCTCTTGAAAAAAATACTCTTTTTACTGGTACTACTATCGGCCTGCACTGCCGGGGAGGGTCCGACCGTGGAGGTAAGCATTCTTGGCAAATGGTATTACGACTACTATGAAGTTAATGGGGAAAGGACAACGATCGTACAACCAGATTCGAATTGTACCTTAGAGAAAATCGATTATATTGAGTTTACGCCCGATGGCGGACTTATCAGTTATTCTTTTCATGAATGTAATGACGTTTATGAATATGATGTATACTCGCTTACGGCTAATAAGCTTACGATTATGGCCGGCAATTATTCAACGGTTTCTGAAATCATCGAATTCTCTGCAACAAGTCTAATCCTGCAGGCCATCGTAGACAGTAATGGGGATGGTGCCTTGGATGTAGTCGTAAGCAGCTTTAAAAGATAGCTTGGTCATTTATAAGACATCTGCGATTGAGACCGATACAAGCCCTTAAAATCGATAATTCAATCGCAAGATCGCCCCTCTCGGGAGCACCGGTACCACCACAAAACTGGCATCCGGATTCGACTGAATGAATTCGGCCGTGGTACCATTGGCGCTGGCACCAAAACTATTTGCCCCAAAGAAATTGGCCAAACCGGCCGAATTAAACAAATTGGTCACCAAAAAATTGGCCGAAACGTGGGGGTTGATAGCATACCCTAGCCCCAAGTTAAAAATACCATAGGCCGGCAATTGAAAAACGTTCGCCACATTGCCCTCCCTTTTTCCCATAAATTGCCATCTCAAAAAGGCACTTACTTTATCCTGCTGGTATTCCGAACCAAGATTAAACATCGTTTTAGGATTAAAAGGCAATTGGTTGTCCGAAAAATCAAGGATACTATCATCCGATGGATCCACGGTTCCGGCCGCATCATATACCGTCCATTTCGTGGCGATGGGGTTTTGCAGTGTGCCATTAAACCGAAAGGTCAGGTAGGAGATGGGTGTATACGCACTTTCCCATTCGAGCCCGATAGTCCTTGAATCATTAAACTGTACCGGAGTATAAAAGACACTTCCGGTATCGGGATCGAAAGCAAAATCGGCTACCCCGATATTTTGCAGTCGGCTCCAAAAAGTGGTCGCCGTGGCCGAGAAATTCTTCTGGCTAAGTTTTAATCCCGCCTCGATTTGCTTTATTTTTTGGACCTCTCCTTTTTGATTGATGGGGACACCTGAAAAATTATTGAAATAATAATTGAGTTCCGGGGCCTTATTGCCCGAAGAAAATCTAGCAAATAGGGCAGCCTCTTCTTCAAATTGATAATTCAATCCTGCCGAATAGGATAGATAGTTATAATTAAAATCAAACGCATCACGGCCACCGGTCGGGGCCAGGATGCCGTTGTCATAGGCAGTCAATGGGTTGCCATCGTAGCCGCCATCGCTTTGAAATGGGGCTGCTTGATCCTTACTCCCCTTGTGCCCAATAGTTTCATAGCGCAAACCCAAATCAACATTGATTTTTTCATGAACTTTCCAAAGGTCATTTGCGAAGAAGGCCACCTGGCTCACCTTCGCCCTCGAATTGTCGAAAAACAATCCGCCATAATTACTGAGTCCGTTTGCATCCGACAATTCAACTACGGGTTCATTGGGGTTTTCCAACGTTACCCGTAGCATTTTCGGATTTGGCTCATAGGTTACATAGGCGAAGCTCCCTTGGGTGAACAATGAATTATTTGAAAAGCCGGAAGACATTCCCATATTTAAATCATGGGCTTCCGATTTTTTTCGCAACGTCAATTGATTCATCCATTCATCCGCTGCGTTCTCTTTGTACCATGAAGCTGTACCCATGATGGCATCATTGGGCAGCATGCCTGCACCAAGATATTGTATGGGCCCTCCGGCCAAAATACCGCTGTTATCAAGGCGGGCTAATTCGGTCCCAGATCGGGCATCCCGGAATACGACCTGCCCGATCGGGAATTCGGCCCCACTAATAAAATAGGCCAAGGGATCATTTAACGAGACAAGGGCATTGCTGATCGATGTCTGCCAGTTGGCATTCTTATGTGAATATTTCAGGTTGAACCGCAGCGACCAATCTTGGCCCAGATCCTGCAAAATATCCAGACCCAATGCCTGCTCCTGCGCATGGACGCCTTGTGACGGGTCAAAATTATTGGTTATTCCTTCGGCTAGGCCCCGACCATCGGGAACTGAGGACGAGAAGCCGGGCATCATCAATGCCGTTGTATTAAAATCCTGCCCAAATGCGGCCCTAGGGTCATCCCAGTTTTCGGCAGCAACACCAGTATAGCGGTTGGTATAATCATCCAGCAATTTGCCGTAAATTTTTAAATACCCCCGATTATGCCTTTTGATGACATTGAATTTCAATTGGCCCCCTTTGCTGAAGGTAAAATCGGTATTGCGCGAACCATCATCATTTCTGTAGTGTCCCCCGAAATTAAAAAACCAATTG
>JALHST010000298.1 GCA_022865355.1 Maribacter sp.
ACCAGTGCCTTTACCGATCTGGTCGTGGTGGTCGGCAACTCGACCTGGGAAGTCATGAACGCCAAAAAGGCCTTACAGATCGAATGGGAACTGGCCCCGGAAAAAACTTCCGAGATGAACAACCGCGAAAAAACAGTCACGGTTACTACGCCGGCCGGACTCGAAAATACGGCGGAACACAACGCCAAGATGGCCGAAATGGCGAAAAAACCAGGAAGGGTCGTCCGAAAGGACGGCGATGTAGCGGCAGCCTTCAAAAAAGCGGCCAAGATCATCGAACGCAATTATTCCTGTCCGTTTCTGGCCCACAATACCATGGAACCCATGAATTTCTTTGCCCATGTAACGGCCGATAAGGCCGAACTCGTCGGGCCTACCCAGACGCCCGAGTTCATGGAAAAAAGCGTATCGGCGCGCATCGGCCTACCGCTAGAAGCGGTCGATGTACAAATGACCCGTATGGGCGGCGGCTTTGGCCGACGGCTCTATGGCCATTTCATGATCGAGGCCGCGGTCATCTCCCAAAAAATGCAGGCGCCCATCAAGCTGGTGTATTCGCGTGAAGACGATATGACCGATGGCACCTATCGCCCTTCGTACCAGGCCCATTACCGTGCCGCTTTGGATGCCGACAACAACTTGATCGGCTTTCATGTACGCACCGGGGGCATCCCCGAGAGTCCCCTAGCGGCCAACCGTTTCCCAGCGGGGGCGGTCGACCATTATTTGGCCGAGGATTGGACGGTCGATTCGAACATTAGCATCGGGGCCTTTCGGGCACCGCGCTCGAACTTTATCGCCGGGGCCGAGCAGTCGTTCCTGGATGAGGTCGCGGAGGCCGCGGGCAAGGATCCCATTGAATTTCGACTGGCCCTATTAGACCGGGCCATAAAGAATCCCGTGGGGACCGACAATGATTATGAAGCCGAACGCTATGCCGGGGTGCTGAAATTAGTCAAGGAAAAATCAGGCTGGGGTCAGGAAATGCCCAACGTATATCGAGGGGTTTCGGCCTATTTCTGCCATAACAGTTATGTAGCCCAGGTACTCGACATGGTCATGCAAGACGACACCCCGGTAGTGCAAAAAGTGTATTGCGCCATTGATTGCGGCATCGTCATCAACCCGGATGCGGCGACCAATCTGGCCGAAGGCGGCATCGTCGACGGAATCGGCCACGCCATGTACAGCGCGCTGACGTTTAAGGATGGCGTACCCGAGCAGAATAATTTTGACAAATACCGGCTGATCCGCCATGGAGAGGCACCCAAGGAAATCGAAGTGCATTTTGTACAAAACGAGATCGACCCGACCGGACTTGGAGAACCCCCTTTTCCGCCCATCATGGGGGCCTTGGCGAATGCCTTGTACAAGGCCAAGGGCCAACGGCATTACCACCAACCCTTTATCACAGAAAAGATGGTCGTAGGGTAGGAGTTTCGAGATTAAAAAAGTACCGCAACATGCTATAAAATAGGCTGTTGCGGTTTTTTTATTTGTGTTTTGGTAGTGCTACAAATTGACGTATTATGGGGTATCTCCCTTCAACAGATCTAGCGTATAGGCACAGGGCAATCCCATATAAAACCTTTGTAAAACGGTTGAAAAGGGGGCATCTTTGGGCGCGACCCGGGCGAACAGGGTCATGCAAGACCGTAATTTTTTATCATCGGGCGTCCCAAAAACAGCCTGGGCAGAGGGTTCTTTTAGGTTTAATAGCGCCTGTGTTATTTCCAGGAGGCGTGGCCCCAAAACAGGATGCGCTAGGTAGGCCCGAGCTTCTTCTAAATTCTTGATGGCATAGGTCTTGGAGAATTCACTGTTTCCCAAACCCTCTAATTGGGGAAAAATATACCACATCCAATGGCTCGTTTTTTTGCCGTTTTTAATTTCCTGCAGTGCCCGGTCGTACGAATGCTCCTGGGCGTTGATAAACCGATCCAAATTATAATGAGCTCCCATAGCGCGTATTGATTAGAAGGTCCCGAAGAAGGGCATACCTATTACTATCGCTGAAATGTTAGTCTGTTGCCATTGCCGATCGAAACTTAAGAAGCCAAAAAGCACTGAGCATGGCGAAGAGCACATGGATCAAAATCGTGCCCCAAATGAGCGAAACGGCCGTTCCTTCAACGACGCCTGCCAATTGAATAACCGCTTCCAAAAGATTGAACACGAAGGAAGCAAACAAAAGCGACTTCCCCATCCCGGCGTCTATAGTATTGCGCATCAATAAAAAAATCAGGCCATAGCCGACCAAAGTGGCCCCATAGCCGCGGGCGATCAATTGTCCGCCTACATCCAAGGGGATCCCAAAAGTTGAAAACATGGCAGCGGGCTTCAGCAAGGCCAGTATGCCAAAAGGGAGGGTTACGATGCTATTGCCAAGAAACAGCCACCTTACTAATTTTTTCATTGTACGTATGCATTAGATAGTATGAATTCATTTTGTTGCTTCCCTCGCCGGTACAGTGTTACCTACATCAGGCCTGCAGGCACCGGCCACTCTCGCGGCATTTTGGGGAGCCTAGGGTACCCTACATTTCCATTAATCGTCCAATAGGCCTTTGCCGTCCAAGATCTTTGGGCGGTATTTTTCAATCCGCGCTTCCCGGGTCTTCGCTTGTTTGGCTTGGCCGAAATGCAACAAATACGCCTTTTGGCGTCCCGGGGTCAAGGCTTCAAAGGCTCTTTTAAAATGAGGATCCTCGGCAAACTTCGTGCGTAATTCTTCCGGCACCTCGAAATCGGTTGTATTTTTATAGGTCACTTTTAAGCCCGCCTTTTCGATTGCGATAGCCTCAAGAATATAGGCTTTGAGGGTAGCCTCCAGAGCGATGATTTCTTGGACGTTCGTAAACCGGACCTGCCGGCGGTCCTGTACATTTTCCGTCTGCTGGATCAGGATTCCCTCGGGGTCTTTCATCAGCACCCCTTTAAAAAACAAGAGCGCACAATAGTCCTTAAATTCGTGTATCAAAACAATATTGGCACCCCGATGGGTATAGCAGGGGTGCATCCACTTATATTCTTCTTCCAAGCCGCAGTCTAGAACGATCTGCCGTAATGTTTTAAGTTCCTCCTGCCATTTTTTCGCCTTCCTTAAATACCGGTCCACCTTAATCTCCATATGTTTTTTTGTTTGTTATGCCCTGTCGAACAACCGATGGAATGTGCCTGCATTTTAATAAACCGTTTTAAATTGCATTGGCCTACGTCGTAGCATCCGAATTCATAGGAGCCTTATTTGCGATCCTTCAAATAGTCCATCACCGCAGGCCAATCGGGGAAGCGTTCGGTCTTGAAATGGATGAGTTCCCCCGTAAAGTGTTCCGCCCCGTTCTTTAGTCGATCATCGATCAAGTAATCCCCATAATTGAGGTGCTTGTGATGCGAAAGAATCAGACGCTTATAGGCAGGAACGCCCAAATATGCCTTGACCCAATTGAGCTTATCGGACCAGGCGCTTTGATTCTCCCACGGGGCCGTTGACAGGATATAAGTGTCGAACCATTCACTTAGCTGGGCATAGCTCTCTATAGCCCCTTCCATGGGCGGCATTTTGGCAAAAAGGCCCGGCACCTCGTCCAAGCGATTTTCATACCTGGCCAAGGTTTCCACATCCAATTTTTCAATAGCTGCCGGAAAATCGACCAGCACATTGTCCATATCTACATAGAGGATTTTTTTGCTCATCGGTAACTAGTTATCAACGTCCCATTTTTGAGGAGGGTAGTAAAATTAAGCATTTAACAAATTATGCTCGACAGATAACCCATGAAATCAATCAGCAGCCCTGCCGTTATTTTGAGTTTTTTTGCTACTATTTGGCTTAAGGTCGCTGCAGTTAAAAGCAATCGAATTTAGTTGCGGGAACCAAAGTATTACCGGTTTCTAGGAGACGGACTTTTATGTAAACCTCCGGCGCACATTTTTAGAGCGAAATTTGGCGGGGAATTGTTGAGAATAAGCGTTTTCATTGCCGGTACGCGGGAATTTTAGCAAGGCGGGTCGTTTATTATGTTGGAAAAACCGGGGCTTGGGACCAAATTTAAATACTTCGATGAAAGGTCAACCGTTCATTATTTTTTCTCCGCCCCAGCCAATTTACGATCGATGAGCGCGATGAGATCTTGAGCATCCTCAATCTTGTCAGTCATCCTGGAAAGGTATAATTCGCGAAACCCGAATGATTTTTGCAAGGCATTTCTGACACCTCTTTTGGTATAGATTTCCTTGAAGTCGAAATCAAGCCTATCGGCTAAAGGATTTATATCATTGTAATCGACGTTTGGATGCATCTGAAGTACTTCAAGTTGTTGCAAGGTTTCACCCAATTTGGTAATGGCGGCATTAATTGATTGCGTTTCTTCAAGGTAGGTCAGGAAGCTGCGATTCAATTCCTGGTCAATTCTATCAATTGTGCCCTGCGCAATGATCAGATTATTTCGATTGCTATTTTTACTAATAGGCGTAAGCATTTGAAATTGGGACAAGGCCGAAACGATTACCCGATGTTCATCAGGAGTCAGGTCATGCCCACCACGATCAAACAGGGCAATGGCATTTTTTATGGCTTCATTAATTCCTTGATATTCAGATGTTTTAGCCATAAGGGCGGCAATATCCACTGATAATTCCACCTTCAAATTGTTTAGAAACTCCCTGTCCTGAAGGTGGGTCTTTCTACCTTCATTCCAATTATTGATACTCAAAGCAATTAGAATGCCTATGACCACCAACACAATTTCCCCGATGGCATACCTCAGGTATTTTAGGGGCTTGTTGTCGTTTGCTAGTTGTTTGCGGATTTTCCGAAAGAAGTTGATCATAGTTGTTGGCTTTCCCCTCCAAGGAGTCGAAGGTGCGTTATGTGTTTTTATAGATCCGCGAGGAGCTGTTGACGTATTTTTTGAAAGAATTTTATCATTGGTTTTTTATATGTCTTATTTTCAATTAGTGGTCCAGTTCTTTCGAGAGCATCTTGAGCACCGCATTATTTTGTTCAATGACGTTCATTCTCTGTTCAAGGCCCACTACCCTTGAATGGCGCCACCAGCTTAAAAACCCAATATAGCTTTGGGATTTAACCAATGCATCATAGTCAAATGGAGAAAGTTTTAGGCTTTCAAAAGGCTGATTGGGTACCGAACGATGCGTCTCAAATAATGCCGTAAACATGGGCCACATGGCTGCTGCCGCATTGTTCTCCGATGTTCGCACAGTTTCGGCAATCTGTTCATATTTGCTTTCATACAAATCGATAATTGCCTTTCTCAATTCGACGGACTTAATGATTTCTACACCTTGGGACTTCAAGTTTTCATACCCCGAGGATTTCTTCACGAAAGTAGGCCAATAAGCCGCGTTTAAAAAGTGGAAACCCAGACTATCATGATTTCCTTCGTTCAACTTTAAATTTTCAAGTACGATATCTATGGAATGAATAACGGACCGCTCCTCCTTATTTTCCCGTTCGAATTCCTCATTATTGAATTCCAAGTTTTCTCTTATCTCCCGCATAATCTCAACACTTTTGCCCGTTTCCTTCCTGCCTTCGTTCCAATTGTTGACTTGGAGTGCCAATAAAATACCGATCATAACCAGGGTAATTTCGCCAATGGCGTACAGTAGATACTTTGAAAATTTATTTTCAGCGAGTAGACTTTGACGGATTTTCCGAAAGAAGTTGATCATAGTGAAGAAGTTGGTTGTAATTCCTAAGGTAATGAATAATTATATTTGGCTAAAAGACCAGTTCATCTTTTGTTGTTATACAGGTTTGGCCTACCATGTAATGGCAAACCTTAAAAAGGAGTATATACTTAAGGGCTTTGATGGCAATAAGATACAAATGAAACGGGAAAAGCCAGGCAGGATGATATCTGTGCCGTTGTTGCCCAAGGCAAAAGCCATAATAGATCATTACAATGAAGTTGGCTACTAGGTACTTCCTAAATTCAGCAATCAAAAGATCAATTCCTATCTATAGGAAATAGGGGCGATTGAAGGTATAAATAAATCCAATAGCCGTCATAGTTCTTCAACATCCCTATAAGTCAAACTGAATCTTAATTTGAAATAAACGCATTGTAATATGATAGCTCAGGAAAAACAATGACCTTTAAAAATCTTTGTTTTAAGTAAAGATATATTTTAGTTTTTTGTTAAGTTATATACGACAGATCCAAAATTTAATATAATCAACTTTAGCATATTTACATTATATAAATAGCTGTGACCGCAGTGGGTTTCTTTATCAAATATGCGCCTTTTTAAGAAGGTACTTACTTAGGGAAATTAGCAAAATTGCGATGGGAACAATGATTAATTTCCAGTCATATTCCCCGCTGATTTTATACGCCTCACCTACGAACATTACGACCAAGGTAGTAAGTGCGGTATCCCATAGTATGAATTTAAGTTGAATGAAATTTTCCACTTTTAACCATTCCGGAGTTATCCTATCCAAGGCGTCAATTATTTTTGAAGGTTTTGGAATAAATAATTGTGTAAATCCTATTGAAAAAATCAGAAAAAGAAATGCTATAAGAAATACATCCAGCGCTAGAAAAAGTTTTACCCCTGGGGCAGCATTCGTATGCATTTTTCCGGTTAAAATTCCTTCGACTCCAAGGATTATTTCGTAAACCCCAATTCCAATAAAAATGATAGCAATTATCAATGAGCTAATTATGGGTACTCCTGTAATGAGTTTTATTAATATTTTCATGTTGTTTCAATTCGTCAAACAAAATTAGCGAATATTGCTCTTGTGCAAATTTATTAAAATCTATGGCAACAAATAGACACGATTTAACGGCTTGTCCTTAGATGATCCTTATCAAATAATATTTTCATTGCCAGCTGTTTTTTTCTGGTTCAATTAAACCCAGCGAGTTAGAAAAGTTTAGAGTCGTAAAAACTTGCACAGTTCTTAATTGTCATTTGAGGCCAACGATGCGCTAATACTCTTCAAAGTGAATAAACTATTTAGAATGCTAATAGAACGAACCTTGTTTATAGCGCCCTGCAGTTACTCAAGGCTCTTCATAATCTGTTTTACATATTTTTCAGCAGTTTTATACGCTTCTTTTGGGTCGTTGATGCTTGAGGTTACAATGGCCACCAATTGATTTTCACTGGGCTCGTCTAAGTTATAAGCGACAGTTTCCAATACGTATTTGGTAGTGCTGTATGTACTTGTTGAAGTGGGGATGTACCCTCCAAAGGAATCGTAATAAGATCCATAGGCATAAGGCATTGCGTAGTAATTGTAAAACCCACCATAATAGCCTGGGTAATAATTATTGTAACTTGCGCCAATATATATACCACTGCTATTGGTTCTTGTGGTTTCTTCCTTATCCTTTATTACCGTTAATACAATTCCTGTGTAACCCTCACTCGCCAAAAGGCTCTTAATCAGGGCTACCCGTTCCTCGCTTATTTCTTTGTTCGGATATATTTTAGGTGCTTTTTTGAAACTTTCGGTAGCTTTTATTCCTTTAGCGCGAAGCTTCATGGCAATTTGTTCTTCGAAGGCTATACGAGCGTGGTCGTTTGCCGTACGCGCAATGACGAGGACATTTTTTTCTTTGAATTTTTCAATGTTTGACGGGTCTCCTTTCCAGGCATCTATGACTTTTATGGAAGAACAACCCTGAGCAAAAAAAAGCCCCATTCCTATAAGTAATAACTTTAATTTATTATCCATTTTTCATTATTGATTTATAATTAATATCGTTCGCTATATTTTATTTGATCATCGCTTTGCGCTGTATAAATAACTAACCTTTTCGCCTGGGAAGTGCTTGCCTTGTTTCGCGACTACCACTGTTATTGCCGTAGTTTTTGGAATTGGTACTTCCCAAGCTTAAATATCTCTGGGCCAGGAAAGTGAATTATCCTGTGAAATAACAAAATTCAGGCAAAGAAAGGCGATTAATGTTGTCGCTTTTTTAATTGCCAATTCTAAAAACCAAACCACCGCTAAACCCACCAATAATGGTGGTGCTGGAAACACTTGCACCACTGGAAACTCCACCGCTTCCGGCAGCAACATAAATACCTCCCCATTCCACCGGGAATAATAAATCGCCTTGCAAGTTTAACCCAACACGATCGGTAAACATTATGTTAATCCCCCCTTTCAAGCTAAAGGCCAATCGAGTAGTGGAACTAAGGTCATTGGAGACAATGGCGGAATTTTCATTGGAAGGACTAAAGATCACCATTCCGACACCAGCCCCTACAAAGGGCTTTATTTTATCGTTTTTAAGATAACGGGTTGCCTCCAACTGAATCCAATCCATCGCCAAATCGGAAAGCCTATCCTCAGTAGGACTTACAATCCGGTCCCTGATCAACATTTCGGTGCCTTGGTGCTTATAGGAAACCCCTGCCATATAATTTGGGGCCATTTCAACACCCAAAGAAATGCCGAACTCATCACTGTCCGTGGCCTTGATGTAATTGTTTCCATAATTTAGCTTGGTTCCGAACTGATAGCCGTAACTCGGTATGATCTCCACGGTTTGGGATTGTACGTTGAAATATGTCAACAGTAGCCAAACCAATAGTAATCCTTTAAGCTTTGTATTCATAATTTTCACTTTTCGTTTTTTACTAGTTTTTATTGGGCCTCGGTCAGCTGTTTCATTCTGCGTCCCTACGATCTTCTCCTTGTCCCCCCACTGGGTCTTCCTGCCGGTCGTGCGGTTGGCCTGTTGGTTGGCCTGGCCGAAGGCCTGTTCATGGGCGTACTTGGCTTGGTCGAAGGCCTTGTATTGGGCATGCCCGAAGGGGTACGCGATGGCGTACTTGGCCTGGCAGACGGCTGAGTAGAGGGCCTATTGGACGGTCTTGTTGTAGGTTGGGTGGTGGGCCTATTGGTGGTGGGCCTTGTTGCGGGTTGGTTCGCAGGTCTGTTCGCAGGCTGGGTCGATGGCCTGGTGGTCGGTCTCGTTGATGGTCGGTTCGTTCCTGCCCCGGGTCGCGTATTCGGTCTTGTTACCGGCCTGTTGTAATGGCTGATGCCCGTTCTGCCATTGTAGATGGGATGGGTCGGTCTGCGATAGCGGTTCCCGTAATAGTAAGGTGGGCGATAATAGGGAGGGCCCCAATGGTGATATCCATGGCCCCAATAGGCATGGCCATACCACCCATAAGGTGAACCATAGCCAAAGCCCACACTCCAACCATACCAGGGATTATACCGGATGGAAAACCCGTAGGTATAATGATGGTGGTAATAATGCCCCCCATACCATGGATTATAGTAGTACCCTGTACCATAAATTACGGTTGGGCCATATACGTATGAACCATAATAACCAGGCGTGTACCCGACATATACCACGGTAGGGGAGGTTTCATAGATATACACATATTTCGTATTGTACTGCGGATTTTCAGCCGGTATTTTCTCTATTTCTTCGGGTCGCTTATCGGCTACTTGCCATGGTCCGTTTGGTGTAGTCGCTTTGAACCAAACCGCATTATCGCAGAGAAAATAAGTGTTTTTGTCCTTGAATACAGCACTTTCGGTATTCACTGCGTATTGTAATTTTAAGCCCTCCACATTTTTGAATTCCGGTTGGCCATTATATTCCACGGTTGAAGCTTTTGTATCTCTTTTTACGGCGGCAGTTTGGGGAATCTGTGCATCATAAACGGCATTTTTTGCTTCAGGCGTACCCGCTACATTACTTAAAACATTGGCTTTTTTACTATCCGTGGGAATTTTTTTGAAATCCTCGGGCAAATCTTCCGAAGCGATATATGCCCAATCGGCCTTCAGGTCTTTTGTGGTAAACCAGCGCCCCGAAACCAATACATAATAGGTTTGGGTAGACACATTCATGAAAATATCGGTTTTGGTATTTTCCACAAAGAGCAGGTTGGTGTTTTGCAGGGGACTGTACTTGGGTTCGCCTTCAAAAACGATCAATTCCGTAGGTTCGGTGGCTACCTTTATCTTGGGCGCATTGCCTTCGTAGTCCTCTGCCTCCGTTTCTTCTCCTTCTTTTTTTTCAGGTTCGGCTTTTTTGGCAATCGCACTTACTTTGGAAGGTATTTTTTTGGCATTTTCCCATGGACCGGTAGCGGCTTTGGACTGGTACCAGAAATCTCCCCCCTTTAAAAAATAGGTATTGCTTTTGGTTTCTTTTACAATCAAAGCCCCGGTATTCTCTACCAGTTCATACCCTTTTTCTGCCTCTTTGAGCACGGGTTCCCCATCGATCATGATCAATGCTGTGGGTTCGTTGGCAAAGAGTATCTTGGGAGGGTCGTTTTTTAAGTCGGCCGGACTAACGCTAACTTCATCGATACTGGCCAGAAGGTCTTCCAACGAAAACTCAATATTCCAGTTGGGGATCTCCTTATTGATGAGGTCTTCAAGTTGCTGTTTTTCCGAATCTGAAACGTCTTCCGAAAGCCTTACTTCATCAATTTTAACCGAAGCCAGCATGGCCTGCCTGCTGTCTCGGTCGACATCGAGCAGGGAAGTGGTCCAGAGCATCCCAAAAACAGGATCCTTTCCTTCTTTTTTTACGGCAAAAGCCAGGTTCGATTTAAGCTGATTGTCGACATAACTTGAGTTTTCGGGTTGGTACAACAATATGGTATACTCCCCGGAATCGATATTTTTGGGCCAAATCGACGAATCACTTTCCTGGGCCATTAGCCCAAAGGGAAAGCATAATGAAATCAAAATAATTTTTGCGTAAAGGTTTCGGATAAAATGCTTTCTGTCAATCATATTTTTCCTTTTTAAATAGGCCAGTTTTTTGGAGTATTGCCAGATGTAGGTATTTTGGGTTAAGGTTGATCGCCCTTTGGGACTTTTTAGACCACTTATGGTTTAGGCGTAATTTTCTGCAACGATATGGCCAATGCTTCCGCATAGGTAAGAATGACCACCTGTCCAAGATGGAGTTGTTCGATCAACGCCCGGTCCTCCATCGGTATGGTAACATAGTTTCCCCTTGGACCACGCACGGTTGCCAACATATTAGGCCTATTGAGCACCTCGATGGTGACTACGGCCCTGACCACCGCCCCGACGACTGCTCCGGGATCCATTCCCTCCGGGGCTTTACCCCCTTCGGCCACCAAAATGATGGGTTCTTTCACTTCTTCTGGTGTTGGTTGCCTGAATTCTGCTTTGATATAGGTCCAGTATTCAAAGGAAACCACATCTCCTACCGAAATTTCATCAAATCGTTCCACAGTATCACTTGCCGTGATGGTCACAAGCCCTCCCTCCTCATCCATTAGGGTTACTTCCCGGGTTGCCTTGTTTATATCTGTTACGGTTCCCTGCATGCTGATGAGACTCCATTTCTCTTTTGGCGGTCTCTCCTGGCCATTATCCTGGCAAAGAACGGTTGTTGTGT
The DNA here is from genome assembly GCA_022865355.1 of Maribacter sp. Classification (GTDB taxonomy): domain Bacteria; phylum Bacteroidota; class Bacteroidia; order Flavobacteriales; family Flavobacteriaceae; genus JALHST01. The sequence goes on from JALHST010000298.1 coordinate 11,403, forward strand.
TGGTGAACAGTACTATCGCGAAAAGTAGACAGATTTTTGAAATTTTCATGGTGTTAGGTGTTTGTGTTTGATTTATTTTAAGAATACGGCTCAATGGACAATGGTTCTTCACAGATTTTATTCAACGGGTGAAACCTTATTGGCGCCTATCGGAATGTTAAGTTTTAAAAACAGCGCGCTGTTGTTACTGCCTGAAAGGCCTTTATAGACATTGGTCAATCCATAATAATATTTGATCCCGAGGGTCATTCCCGTATCAGGGATCAATTTATATCCAGTGCCAAAGGTTATTCCGGCATCCAATTTATTAATTTTATCCTTATTATAATCCCTTATCCGAATATCTTTGTTTTCCAGGTCGGATTGAAATTCTACCCAGGATTTGTACATAAGGCCGAACTGAGGACCGCCTTCCAGATAAATGCGATTTTTAAAGTTATATTTAAGCAAGGCCGGTACGATAAAATAGTTGAGGACTTGGCTATAGGAACCTTCCTCTTGATTTGGGATGACTTCCAAAAAGGCAAGGTCATTGGAGGTTAATTCATCGGAGCCAAGTTTGGCCTTTACCAAGACACCTGTATATAGATTCCATTGGTTCTTTATCCGGAAATCAAAGTAGAATCCCAGGTTAAAAGAAGAAAGGCTTTTGCTGGCTTCCAATTTAGATATATCGGACAAGTTATAGCCTCCTTCCAGCCCAAATTCCAATCCATCCGAGTTTAATTTATCACCGAAAAGGATGGATAACAAAATCTGTGAATGCCCGCTGAACGCTATCAGGAAAAATGTGAAGAAAGTAATATATTTTTTCTTATCCATAGGACATAGATTATTTTTTTACGATGCCAAAGTACCCATTCTCTCGATGCTTTCCAAGTATGCCACTTTCTCGAAGTCTACTTACCAACAAGACCCATTTAGGCTTTAAAAGGGTAATCTTTATTCGCTATTATTGTACTACCTTATATTTTAGCAAAGAATTCACCAAAGTTTTGGCATAGCTCGCAGCTCCTGCCTCATAAGAACTTGGATCCGTAATGTCGGATTGTCCTGACCACAGCAGGGCATTTTTTACGGAATCTGCCGTGGCATCGAATAGACGAGTCTCCACGACATAAGTTTTCTGTTCGTGATAATAATCAGGTGTATACATGTAATTATAACTGCCGTATATATATCTGCCGTATCCATAGCCATAATAGCCACGACCGGCATACATAGGGCCGTACATAGGCGTACCGATCTGCGTGATCTCCTTGGTATTGATGTCCAATAGGGTTGCTATAATGACCCCGTCATAGTTTCCATCTTTTACCGCTTTGATGATACGCTCTTCCGAAATTTCATTGATATCCCGTATAGGAGGGAGGACCGAGAGACTGTTTTCTGCGGTAATACCATTTTCGGCAAGAAGTTTTACCGTGGTATTTTCGAAAGTCGAACGGGACTCCAAGTTCCTTGAGGCCCCGATGACCAGAATCTTTTCAAAATGTTTTCCGGCATAACCTTCCTTTGACCAGGTGTGTTTCATGGTGGCGCCACATGAAAAAAGAAGCGATACAATTGACAGAAGCGCAACGCTTTTTAATCTTTTCATAATTTCGATTTTTTTAATTGGAATTGTTACAAAAATTGGGCAATTATTACCCTGTTCTTGCTTATGTTCTCAATAATGATTAAAAATGATTAGGATGCCGTTATTCTCTGGATAAAGGTCATCTAGCTTTTTTTTGGCTAAAATATATCAAAGAATGTTATCTCACAAACTTAATATTAATCTAAATGCTTCCATGATTCCAAAATAAATGTCCTTATTGTTGTCTGCATTCCAGATACTGTCTAGTATCATCTTGTTCTTCCTTTTTGGGATTGTCCCTTTTAGTACAGCCATGTTCGGCGACCAAGGTATTGAGCACTTGGATGGCTGATGCCGAAAGCGTGGCCAAGTTCAAGGAGAAAAAGGTGTTGGTTATTGCATGCACCGCCAACGATCACGCCCGTATTGCCTTTGAAGAGCAAATAGCGGAACAATTAAGGGCCAGAGGGATCAACGCCGTTGAAAGCTTTAAAAAAGCGCCAAAAATCTATCCAAACCGTGAAATTAGCGAAGAAAGGGTAGCACTGATCAAAAGCCTTCTTGAAAGCGAAGGGTTCAATGCGGTGGTCACAACGGTAATCAAGAACGAGGAACAAGTGACCACCACGACATCCAATGGGGCGTATGTAGGGCTTTACAATAACTATTATCCTGGTTATTATGGCAGTTTCTACAATTATTACTCGCAGCCATATGCCTATGGGTCTTATTATGATTCATTTGGAGGATATATACCCATATCCGAATCAACGAGGTCCTATAGCAACTATGTCTTGGCAACGATTGCCTATAATTTGGATGAGCCAGCGGAACAGCAAATCGTTGCCGTGGTAACATCACGTATCAAGGACCCAAAGGAAGCCTATAAGACTGCGGCCGACTATGCTTCAAAAATGATGAAAAGTCTTAAATAATGGGTTGAATTCCTGTATTTGCCACGCAATTTCTTCAAAAATCTTTGGTACGCGATTCTGCATTTGCATTGTGTTGACTAAAATATTATGGACCATGCTGCGACCAGAGTATTGGTATTGGCGCCAATATCCTTTAGTGTTTCGGAACGAATGTAGACCAGTTTTACCGCTTGGGTTTTAATAATAGTGAAACCAAAAGAAAGGGCTCCCTGTACATCCGAACGTTCATCGGCATTTGGTTGTCGGTTTATGACCGATTGTCCCCCCAATCCGTATCCTGCACTGACTGAAGCCCAATAGCTGTTTTTGAAATTCTTGATCAAATGGGTTTGGAGGGCCATGGTAGCCTTTTGTTTGCGTTCTTTCCCACTGGTAAAATTTGGATTAGGGGTATAAAAAATTGCGCTTGCCGTAAATTCGTAGGACCATGTTGCCCATCGATGAACAACGCCTGTCTGAGGACTGATCACAAATCGATTTTGGCCAAGATTGAGCAGCTTCTCCTCAAAATACTGGCCCAACGGCAGTGTCACGGCCAATGACACACCCAAAGAAGTGTTTACAGGATGCTCGGCGAGATACTCCATAATTTCCTTTCGGGTACCTGATGGTACTCCGAATAGGTTTAAAGACAGGCGAATTCTAGGATCTGTAAACCCGTTGCGATCTACGCTGGCAGGTGCTCCATTTAGCAAACCCTCCCAATGGGCGATATTGAAAGGAACCACGACATCTACCCTTGCCGTTTTATCTAAAAACCGAAATGAGTACATGTAAGAGGCAATAAACGAATTTATATTTACAACCGCATCCTCCACTTTTAATACCGGATCAAAAATGATATCGCCAAAACTGTTGGCATAGCCTATCCCTACCGCATTTGTCCCAATGGGAAGAGGTGTCCACCGCCTTGGTTCAATATCCTGGGAATGCGTGGAATTCATGGCCATTAGGCAAAAACAAAATAGAACAAAAATGTTGTGCCTTTTAATGTGTATAGGGATGTTCATCGGTGAGACTGCAGGTGTTAATTGTAAATTGTGCCCCTGTCTTGAATATCAGGTTGCCCATCAAATCGAATGTACTGATAAATCGGTATAATATTATGGGTTTGGACCAATATATCTCATTGCCACGTTCCTCAAATCAGAAATAATGCATATCGGGGCGTTAAATTAGCATTTCAAAAACGTCAACATAAAAAAAGTTCGGTTTAGGGAGTCTTTGGGCCGTAGGGTAAATCCAGAATCTGGTTGCTGTTTCTAGGCCTAGGTAAAATCCATTGGCATAAAAAGAATAAAAACCGTTAAAAGTACTATAACGCTTAGGTTTAAAGACAGGCTCTTGGTAGCATTATTTTATTCAAAAAACAAAAAGGTCACAAAGGTCCGCTATAGCCCAAAGCGGTATTGTAACCCCATAAAGATTTGGTCCCTTCCACTGGCATGGCCATATTCGCCCCGGAGCATCCAATGCTTATTGAGCTGAAACTGACTGCCTACGACAAGATTCCACATGCTTTTTTGCTTTTTATCGAGCGCATATTCCAAAGTGGAATTATCAGCGGTATTAATGGCATTTTCCGCCCCGTTCAAGAAGGTGGAAGCTAAGTCCAGTTTTTTCTGGTTTGCTTCCCGTTTTATAGAATTTACAGGGTTGCGTTGTTCCACGGGAGTTAAATTGTCCCACCAGGTATCGAGTTCCACCTGTGCTTCACCTACCTTTTCCTGTCCCGCGATGACCTTCTGGTTCCATTCGGTTACGGGAAGTACTTCGTTCAAGGCCAAACTGCCACGGGTGTCGCGGTTCACTTTTAGCCGAAAGCCTCCGACCCAAATGGAAATATTCCTATTTGGTTTGTTGAAATTAAAGGTCTTCCCAATTCTTGGATCGAAAACAAAAGCGAATACAGGCTTTTCTTGTTTGTCAATATCGGTCCAGGTAAAATTCATGTCAAGGGCGATCCAGCCACTAAAAAAGCCAGCGGTAGGTGTAATTCCAAACCCTGCGGTGGTGGTGTTGAATTCTGGGCTGGTTTGTATTGAGAACAATTCTTCCGCCTCGTTGATCCTAGGAATAGATATGCTTACATCAACATTGGTATTCGAGGTGGCACTCGCAAAAATGGCATAGACATTGAGGAAGGGGAACACCCAGATGTCGGGTCTGATATTAACCCCATGGGATTCGGCCGTGGTACTATTGAAAATTATGAGTTCATCTACATCGTAAAGGGGACCGTTGTTGAAACCAATATTCACATTTGAGATGGAGATATCGGATTTTTGCCAGAGATAGTTAACGCTTATCCCTGCCGAATAGGGTAGGTCAAATCCCAGTTCCTTTACCTTTTTTCCCCAAATGGGAAGCAGGTTCTTATATACCATGGTGTCCTTCTGTTCCCTTACCAATTCACTGTATACCTGGGCATGTAGTAAAGCGCTAACGAAAAGAATCAGAAAAATGGCAAGTAATGTCTTCATGGTCTTCAAGTATTAGGCATTTGGTAAAACGCCAAATTTAATGAATATATTATAAATTTTCGTCGGTAAGTGGGGTATTCCATTGATCTTTGGGTACTATTTTAGGAATTTCCGGGTCCCTAATATAGAAAGGGGTCATGATCTGTACATTGTTCTCATTAAAGACATCCAAAATATTCTGATGTAGGAGCGTATAGATCCGATTCATCTTGGAGACCTCCTTGCAATAGGCATTTATTTCATAGTTTACCGCAAAATCGCCCAGGGATTTTTTTAAAACAAAGGGCTTCGGTTCCTTCGACAGGCCTTCGGTACGGTCTGCAGCTAATTTCAACATGGCATCAACCTGGCGCCAAGGCGTTTCATATCCAATACCTACCGTGGTATGTAAAATGGTGCCCAGTTCCTGTTCCGTAGTGGAATAGTTAACGATTTTGCTATTCAGCAATACGGTATTGGGAATGACAATCTCCTCGTTCTTGAGCGAACGCAGCCGGGTGATCATCAATCGCTGCTCCTCAACATATCCGATCAGATTGTCCACTTCGATCCGATCGCCCTTCTTGAAAGCCCCCCGATAGATCATGGAATACCCGGCGATGATATTTCCAATAAAGGAAGAGGATCCTAAAGAAAACAATACCCCTACGAAGACCGAGACCCCTTTGAAGGCAATGGAGTCAGACCCTGGGATATAAGGATAAGCAATAACTACAGAAAAAGCGATAATAATTACTTTTATTATCCTGAAGGTGGCTATTGCCCATTCGGGCTTAAAGTCTTTGATCGCGATACCTCCCTCATCAATACCGGCAAAAAATAGTCTTATCAGTTGAAGTACGTATTTTGTGATAAAATATATGACAACGAGAAAAACAAATTTCGGGATATAGCCGATAAAGGCATTGCCAAGTGAAATGATGGGATCCAGGATCACATATAAGGTATAATTGGCAAATTCATTGGTCCACGGAAAAAGGCCAAGCACATAGTCAACAAAAAAGACAAAAATAACAGCAATGATCATTACCCTGATGGTATCGATCAAAACATGGAACACTTTCCAGATCTGATTCGATTTAATGAGCTTGTAGGAAATATCCTCTACCGATTCAATCTTTCTTTGTATCTTTTTTTGCAGCCCTTTTTTGATCCGTCGAATGAGCCAAAGAAGCAGCAGCAAAAGAAGTCCCAGAATTACTGTTGCTATCAAGGCACGTACCATCTTTTTCATCAAGACCGGTGGGCTGCGTTCTTGACGGTATAAGTTTATTGATGCACGTACTTTTTGCTCAACGGTTTGTGCAAGAAGGGTCTTTGTTATTCCTTCCATAGCGGCATCTGCATCGTAAATTTGCATTATTATGATGCTTCCGGCATATATCTTAATATGGTCCTGTGCCACCATCATCCTTACCGCCTCTGCCGAAATTGAATCATTGGCGGCGGCCTGTCGGATCCTGTTGCTGATATTCGAAGCCCTTTCTTCGGCAGGGAGGGAAGAAACACCTCGAACATTGAACAATAGATGGCCATCTAGTTTTACAGGGGCAATACTATATTCAGATGTCTGTGTCCCGGAAACAATAATGTCGGTTTGCTGACCGTGGGCGATGGTTGAAAAGGCTAGGCAGAACCATAGTACCTTGTTTTTTAAAATGATAAAGGATCTCATGTTTTATTGCAATTGGTTTATAGGGATGCCCATTGTAGTTAGTTTTTAAGATAAGTTGTAGCGAAAGGCTCATTCTAGAAAGTCAATAATACCGCTCCCGAAGTTGTTGATGCTCTTGACAAATTTATTGGCACTAATAGGTAATTTACGTATAAAATGGTTGGGTACTATTTTCATTTCTCCGGCATCGTGTCGGGGGGCATCCGGAAAAAACACGACACTCAGCATGGCTCCTTCTTCTACCAGAAATCCAATATTATAGGTTTCACCATCCTGAACTGCAATGGGTGTCATCTTTTGGTCTAAGTTCGCACCCACTGCATCCGCTGTAATCGACTTAATCAAGGCATATCCAGGAAAGTGGATCAGCACCTTTTCCTCCAATTTTCCGACTAATTTTTTTACACCTGCCGAACGGAACAACAGACCACCTATAAAACATAGGAATATCAATAAAAATAAGGTAATTATCATACTACCATCCAAACCGAAAATCAATTCCGGCAGTTTTTCTGAAATGGGGGTCGATACTTTTTCTAGAATTATGTATGCTTGGTGTAAAAAAATGTAAATCAGTACAATGGGCAATAAAAATAAAACACCACCGGTAAAGGTTGTCCTGATAAATTGTAGCAATGATTTCATGGCGAGCAGGTTTCGTTTTTCATTATTCTTCCCATTTTTAAAGTCCTAGGATTACTCCTTGGTAAGAAATGGAGGAGCGGTTATTACTAGTGATGATTAAGGAAGCAAAGCTTTCAAAATCCTCATTTAATAAAAGCTTATATCGATTTCCCTTGCCATTTACTACGGCATTGATGTGATATTTATTATTGTCTTATACCGCTGTAAATACTTCTGGTTCTTCTTTAAAAATAAGCCCCGGGCGATCGTCATGCCTCAACCTGCTACAAGCCCTGCCAAAAAACGACATATTACCGCCTTTGAATTCTGGTTCAAATTTTACAAAGTTCGGGTCGGAAGCTAAATTTTTTCTTCTACCGTTCGAAGGTAGGGTCGTTCGGGCTACAAAAACAAATGAATTTGAGGAAACCAAGGCTTCTGTCTGTTCTTGTCCGTTCCCATTTTTACTAGAAAGCTTCCTTATGATCTTGGGTTTGCCCACACGCTGATATGATTAGCAAAATGAGGATTAAATAAGGTAACCTGGCCATCCATTAAAAATTAAAATAGACACCCAGTGTGCCCCGCTGTCCGATTTCTGTAAATAGGCCCAATTTTTCCGTTAAGGCAAACGACACGCCCAAATAGGGTTAAATATTAAATTCCCCATCAAAACTACCTATTTCCGCGCCCGGATACAGATCGAGACGTTCCGGCAATTCCAAAAGTTCCTTGAGGTGCAGGTCTACAATTCCAAAAAAAGAGGTTTCCCTTTCCCCTTCAATGACATAGAGTTCCATTCCGGCCCCAGCAGAAAATAAATTGCTGAATCCGTGGTCATAAACTAATGACAGACCGTCACCCCTTCCATAATAAGCCCAGGCGACATTTATTCGGTTCTCTCCTTTGCCCTCATAGGAACTTTGGCCTAAAGCCAAAAACGAACCCATAAAAAAAAGAAGGACCAAAACCAACAACCGAGTTGAAAAAGACCATGAGGTTAATTGCTTGATATCTGTCATGAAAAGCTTAAAATTTTTCAAATTCATTTAGGAAATTGCGTTGGGATTCGCCCTTTACTTCGTAGGAAAATAGTAATATAAATAAAATGTTCCTTAGGGGCGTTTAAATTCATAAAGAGTATGTGACACCAATACCATATCTAAAAGCAACTAATTGCGCATTTTCTTTCAGCTTGTTATTGTTAAATTTAAAGTCGGCATTAATCAAGTCAAAAATACTATAACTTTTCAAGGCTTCATTTAGGACATCATAAAACTCAGCTGGCGGGGGAATCACATTTTCCAATTTGAAGGTATAGTTGCCCGTACCCGGACCGGCAATTAAAAAATCGATGCCGAAGCGTTTGGAGACCTGCAATTTGTAACCCACCATGATTCCCAAAGAAAGGACATTGATTTTTGCTTTATAAAATACGTCGAAAGATTCATCCTGGCTGTCGATAAACGTACCTATCAGGTCAGATCTATAATTTACCAATTTCATATAGGCGCCTATATAAAAGCCTTTGGCCATCCCATTTTCTTTTTCACTAAGGTAATATCGAAATTCCGGAATTATTTTAAGCCCTGAATAGGTTAAATCGTTTGTTTTCAATTGCGGCTGATCGATCCCGGAAAGATTGATCAATCCTTGCTTGCCTTTATAACCGGTGGCCAAACGAACGCCAATGTGCTTGCCAAAAGCCCGCTCATAGGTAAGTAGGTAAGATCCGTTTATAAGGTCTGTTATCGTAAAGCCAATTTCATTGTTTCTTATTTTTTCGTCAGCTGTTTGCTGCGCCTTTAAAGGAGGAATAAGCATGAAGAAAAAGAAGACGGACAGAAAAATAATTTTCATATAGTTTTGTTAAATGGTTTTACAAAAAATAAGTTTAAATGTATTGTTATTATAGGTAAAAACCAAAATATTTTCTTGTAACTAACAGTTGTTAAGTTTAAATCATGGGCCCGATCAAAACCCTTGAACGATCACCTCCATTGTACAGTCCTGTTTATTTGTAAGATTTATATAAAAGTTGGCTTAATGGGTAAAAGAATGGTGTTGAAACGGTTTTTAGAAATCTCCGGCCCAATTTGGATGGGTATACCCGGGATTGCGCCTTACAATTAGGTTCAGTTTAGCACTAGCTTGGCTTTTTTTGGGAATTCATTATCTTGACGACCGTTTTACCAATCTTTTAATTAGCTATATGTGATAGAGGAAAAGAATACGAACCGGTAGGAGCCCATAAAGAATAAGGAAAAAAGTAAATTACAGATAGATCGTCATCGAATAGCCCTGGAGAAACTGCAGCTTTCCTGGATGAAGAAAACACTTACCTTGTCTGGTTTGGGGTTCGTTGCTTACCGATTTTTCTATTCGAGAATTGAATCTGGCAACGCTCCGCTTCTTGAATCTTTAAACGGAAGGGTTTTGGGCATATTCTTAATTAGTCTTGGTATCTTCGGCTTGTTTCAGGCTACCATACAGCACATACGAAATTACACCGAATTGAAAATCCAGCATGATAAAGTTGGCTATTCGGTCGCTTTGGTACAGTCGGTTATACTACTTATTTTTTTTATTTTTGTTATTGCTGTTAATTTTAAAATATTAGGGTACCTATATTATTTGCACTACGAATATGTACTACTGAAAGAATATTCTTGATCAAAGAATAGCAATCGGTTTAGGAATAAATTATGAGGTACTTTATATGTATATGCCATTGCCTATTGGTCATGATTTCGTTACATTCTCAGGAAATAAGGGAGTATGACTTAGAAATGCAGGCCAAACATAGCGAACAAAAAGGCTATGATGCTTCCTTTCGGGTAAACTACTTTGAAAACATTATTTTACGAACGGAACTCAGTTCAGATGTAACGAGGCTCCAATTTTTTAGTGGGCGAACTGGCGAACTGCTGGCAATCAGACCCGTAGCCGATTACAGGCTCGGATATTGCTTAGACTATAAATGGGTGGCCGTAGGGTTCAGTTTTACCCCTAAATTTCTATTGAACACCCAGAATATCGAGGAGCTCAACAACGGCGAATCCTTAGGATTTAACATCAATTTCTATTATACTGACAGGTGGCGCCAGGAGTTGGGTTATCAATATTACAAAGGATTTTTCAGAGATGGCCCCCAAAGGTCAACCGGATTGGGCGATGTGCTTTTAGATGACACCACTTTGAAGACAATTCAAGGCAGCACTTTTTTTATTGTAAATCCAGAGTACTCATTTCGTGCGCATTATATACAAACAGAACGACAATTGAAGAGCGCGGGAAGCCTGATTCCTAGGTTGCGTTATTCCTTTAGCGTTTTGAAGCCAAATTTTGGAAATCTCACCAACTACGAAGAAGTTGTACAAATCAACAGTCTTGATTTCACCGCCCAGATAGGATATCTATACACTTTTGTTTACGAACGGAAATGGTTTGCAACGGTAGGGCTTCATCCCGGGTTTGGATATAACTACTCGCTCAATCGTTTCAGCGACGGCGGCATTGCCGATAAGACCTACAACAGCCTTACTTTTGCCTTGAATAACGAGGTTGGTTTAGGTTATAACAATTATCGGTGGTTTTTTGGGGCTGCCTATAATTGGAGAAACTACAATTATGCCAACAATCAAAAAGATCAATTTGCACGCGACTTTGTTAGTTTTAATATTTACATGGGCTACAGGTTTAACGACAACAAACCGATGCGTAAATTTTTTGGTTGGTTCGAGGACAACTTAGGATTTTAAAATGACCCATACATAAAAAAGTAAGGCCCCTGCTCCAGTGAGGCTAATTGATTTAAAGTCTATGAAAGAGCGCATGGACTCAGTCATAGTTACCAACAATATTTCCATGCATACACTTTTTGGTATCTCGAGACATTTCAAGTACTTCTTTACGATTGGCCCCAACCAACTTATTCATAATGGAAAATGCCATTTTATCGCTGGTCTGGGCTATTCATAAATACCATGACGATCAATAATGAAATAATAAAACCGACCAGCGCACCTATAAATAAAATTATTTAATATTCCCGGGAATTAGGAAATTCCATTAAACTCTTGTGCTGCACTGACACATCCTTCATTAAGGTTTATTCTATTGGTTTTACCGGATATTTTTTAAAAAGCTTTTGCACGCCTGTAGCTATTTTTTTTCGGTTTTTCTCTCGTTTTTTTTCAAGGATCCCAGAAGCTACCGCTTGCCAGATCATCTCATTTTCCGAGGTATCCACAATATCCAAAGCAACCGTTCCTTCGTTATATTCCCGAACAATTACTTCTTCAGATTCCCAATGATAATTTCTTTGTCCTATGTACATTGGGGCATCCCTGAAGGTGGTCTCCCTGGTCTGAACTTCGGCTGTAATACTCACCCCTACATTGATGATCAAATCCGGGTTTTCCTTAACTTTTTCATAGCCCCGGGAGATCATCTGCTTGTTTATCTCTTCAATCAATAAATTTAATCCCTCTTTTTTTGGTTCAAACTCTGGGATATTTTTAACATCAAGGCTATACACCTGAAATGTCTTGAATTTTGAAAAGTCGACCCGATCCGCTTTTTCGTAGGATACTAATATTTGGGCCTGCCCTATATGGGAAATCGCGAGCAATAGGAATAAAGCAATAATTTTTTTCATAGCCGTTATTTTTTAATTAATATTCATATTATGCCTTACATAAGGATTTTTAAAAGTCTTTCAAAGATAGAAATTTGAGTGCTACATTCCGATGTTTTCTCCACTTTCAATTGATATCATGTTAGTTGATTTTATCCGTCTTTTGATCTCAACCCTTCACTGAAATTCACAATTATTTGTTAGTTGACAGATTTCTTAAAACTGAATTTCTTTAATAGGGTTTCTAATTATTTTTTATCACCGTCCCATACACGTCGGAAGCCAATATGCACCAAGGCAATGCTAGCTGCTTCTTTTAAATCATTATAATATTTGCCACAATACCAATCGTTGGTCCGTTCCCTCTTTAGCTAAATTATCGATTCTTGGTGTTGGTGTACCTCTTAAAATGCCAACTCCGTACGTATCTAACCGTCCCCGACCAAAATTGTCCATTAGTATAAGTAGCATCTTGCGTTTGTCATTGCTTGGAGTTTAGCTTACAAAGGCCATTAAAAATGCCAAAAGAAGCATTGCTAAATTTCTAGCTTTGATACTATATCATATTTAATTAATCTTGCTCTTCATTTACTTTTTTCTTAAACAGGTTTGGAATGAATAACAATTGTATCTGATAGGCGTCGGCTTTAAAATGCTGTTTATTGTTATATGTCGTGCTGTATTTAGCGTTCGCATATAACTTATCAGGCATTAACCAATACCCTAAACCACCACCAAAGGTGCTCATTTGGTCTTTTACCGTCTTATCCCAATAGACAGCACTACCAGAATCTTCTCCTGTTTGCCAGGAATGTCCGCCTTGCAAGGTCACTTCAAAGCGTTCTGATAAGTATTGACTTATACCATATTCCAGTAAAAATCTACTTCCGGGTTTAACATCGGCATCTTTTAACTTCCCATGAAATTCGTAAGAGGGCATTACCAAAATTGCAGTTGCTTTTTGTGGTAGTGGATAATAATAGGCTGCTGCCTGAAGAACATGGGACCAATATCCTATTCCAACATTATCATCACCTCCCGTTTTATATTTTCCCGTTGGCGCCACGAATAGATATCCTGTTGTAAGGTCAAACTTTTCTGAACCCCAGGACAACATTAAAGGAGCTACGGTTAAATCTCCAAAACCGGATGCTCCGCCATCTATAGTGCCTCCATTTGTTAGTTGCCCTAAGCCAACTCGTGTATTGGTGGTAGCAATATTAGGGGCCACTATAAACAAATACTGGGCATCTCCCAAAAACGATAGCTTGGGCGAGGCATAGGTGAACATAAAGCTATTGATATAGCCCGAAATATCGACTTCAAATGGAATAGAGCCTCCTAATTCCGGAAACAAATCCAATGAATTCTTTTTATCTCCGTTCCTGTCATAATAATTACTGGCACTTAAAAAAATATTATAATCTAATACAAATAAGCCATCAGTACCTGGATTGGCATAATCCCGAACCCCCATAATCCCCGGAAGATATCCACCGGATTGTATTGGAGATACCAAAGGATTTGGTAATGTTTGAGCATTTAGCCCTAAAAAGTTAAACAGTAAAACTATTATCAGGTATCTTTTCATTCTTACTTTATATCTGTTTCAAATGGATAATTTCCAACTTTAGTTAATCATCACTATTTTCCAAAATCAGTTCAGGTTTTGAATTTATGTCTTTTGTGGATTTAGTATTCACCATCGTTTTATTTTTAAAAACGTCCAGAGCTGCGAATACTTTGTGAAGCCAAAAATATTTTTTCTTGTTTTAAGGATTTATTTAAAAAATGGCATTTAATTTTTTAATTCAAACGGGTAAATTGTTTTCCAGTCATTTTTCATGTCAATGACAGTCCAACCTTTTTCGATGGCTTCATCTAAACCTTTGTCTAATTTGCCAATGTGAGAATTTCTGTCGTAAGCCCATTCCCTAATTGAATCGGTATGATGTAAATACAATTGAAATGAAGTATAGCTGTTAGAATCTGTCCATTGTAACATTTGTAAATCGCCGTCAGAATTTCCTGAAGCAAACACCGGTTTTTTACCAATAATTTTTTGAATATTCAATGGCTTTCCTTCTTTGTCATCAATATAATCTATAGCTGGTAATCTTTTTATAACCGGATTCCCATTGTTATAATCAAATTCGGTTTTAATACGACTCCCAATAATTTGTTCTTCAGGAATACCATAAATTTCTGTTACAAATGCACGCATAAAATCAACTCCTCCTCCAGAAACAATGAAGGTTTTAAAGTCATTTGCTCGTAAATACTGAAGTAATTCTAGCATCGGTTGGTATACCAATTCATCATACCTTACATGTTTTGTAGGATG
>JALHST010000299.1 GCA_022865355.1 Maribacter sp.
GAAAACGGCGTCTTGATGGGCAGTACCATGCAAGCCGATTTTGTTCCTTATGGCGAAGATGTAAAACCCGTTCATTTTGATGTGCTCTACGAAAGGGAGCAGTATCCGGAAGACCTTGTTGAAAAAGACAACGAATTAAATGCAGCACCTGCTACCCGTAGGCATATGCAAAATTTTCTGGGGGCCATTGAACATGGCACCCTCCCTATTGCCGATATTGAACAAGGACATATTTCGACTGCCAGTTGCATCTTGGCAAATATGTCAATGGATTTAAAAAGACCCTTGATTTATGATCCCAAAACCAGGACCGTCGTCGGGGATCCCGAAGCCACCAAATTATTGCAACGCGAATATAGAGGGCCTTGGGTACATCCGCATCCCGATCAGGTTTAGTCTCTTCGATTTCATTGCATGATCGATTACAAAAATTTAGGGATATCTCAAGACGAAGCAGCCAAAATAGTCCTGGACCATTATGGTTTGGAGGGCAAGGCGGCCAAACTTCCCGGTGAAATAGATTTTAATTTTAAAATCAGCTGTGCCGATAGCAATACCTATGTTCTGAAAATTTCGCGGCCCTATGAAAACGAGCAATATCTTGATTTTCAACAAAAATTATTGCAACATGTTGAAAATAACGGGCACGGACTTCTTGCTCCCATAGTGGTCAAAGATACTTCCGGTGGGGCGATTGCAGAAATATTGGATTCTAATGGAATCCCCAGAAAAATAAGACTACTGACCTGGATCCCCGGCAGAATTTGGAGCGCGGTAAATCCGCAATTAGATGATCTAAGGAACACTCTTGGAAAGCATTGCGGTAGGTTGACGAAAGCCCTTCAAGGCTTCGACCACAACGAGGCTTATCGCACTTTTGATTGGGACATTGCACAATCATTATGGACGACTGCCTACTTATATCTTTTCGAAGGCGAAAAAAAAGAGGTCATTTCTTTTTTTCAAGAAATATTTGAAGCACATCAGAATGCGTATGGCAAACTCCGAAAGGCCGTGGTGCACAATGATGCCAACGACAATAACATCATTGTTTCGGATGACCTTGTGCAACCTAGCGTAAAAACCGTTATCGACTATGGGGATTCGGCCCATACCCAAATAATCAACGATTTGGCAGTGGCCTGTGCCTACGCCATCATGGGCCATAATGATCCCTTGGAGGCCGCTTTGCCCATTGTTGAAGGCTATCATGAAAGTTTTCAGTTGACCGAAAGCGAATTGGAATTCTTATATATTGCCATCGCCATGCGGCTGGTTATATCGGTAACCAAATCGGCCATAAATCGCAGTAAGGAACCTGATAACCACTATTTGCTCGTGAGCGAAAAGCCCGCGTGGGAAGTACTCGTGAAATGGCGAAATATCAATACCGCATTTGCGCATTATAATTTTCGACAAGCGTGCGGCTTGAAAGCACATCCGAACTTAGGGGCTTTTGAACTTTGGGCCATGAAACAAACTTTTCATTTTGAGGCATTGTTTCCTTCCATCGGAAGAAAAACAGTGCATCATTTGGATCTTAGTGTAGGAAGTACGTGGATCGGCCATGAAAAGGAATTTAA
>JALHST010000300.1 GCA_022865355.1 Maribacter sp.
GGTGCAAACGAAGAAATATTGATCGATGCCCATCCCCATATCGGCACCAATCAACTGCCTAAAATAGTTCAGAATATTCGGGAGACCATTCTCAAACAAGGCGGAGAAGTGCATTTTAATACGAAAGTGACCGATTTTAATATAAAGGATGATCGCTTGCTGGCCATCACCTTGCATAATGGGAAGGAACTGCCTGTCGAGCGCGTTATTCTCGCCACGGGCCATTCGGCAAGGGATATTTTTTACCTTATGGATAAAAAGAAAATCGCGCTGAAAGCCAAGTCCTTCGCCATGGGCGTGCGCGTCGAGCATCCACAGCATATAATCGATTCGATTCAATATCACTGTAGTGGGGAGCGGAACGAGCTCCTGCCAGCGGCCGCATACAGTTTGGTCCACCAGGTGAAAAATAGAGGCGTATATTCTTTTTGTATGTGCCCCGGCGGCTTTATCGTCCCCGCCGCAACGGCCCCCGGGGAAGTGGTGGTAAATGGCATGTCACCCTCAAAACGCAATAACGCCTTTGCCAATTCGGGAATCGTGGTCGAAATAAATGTGGACGTTGATTTACCTAAATACGACCATTTTGGGGCCTTGAAGGGCTTGGAATATCAAAAAGAGCTTGAAAGATTGGCTTTCACAGCCGGCGGACGAAGGCAAAGTGCACCGGCGCAACGGTTGACCGATTTTGTCGAAGGGAAGCTTTCGGTCGACTTGAATCCCACTTCCTACCAACCCGGGTTGAAATCGGCTCCTTTGCATTCCTTATTGCCCAAGCTTATCGGGAGCAATCTACGTGCCGGATTTGCAGAATTCGGAAAGAAAATGAAAGGGTATTATACGGCCGAAGCCAATGTGGTCGGCGTAGAATCGCGTACCTCCTCCCCGGTGACCATCCCGAGAAACGAAAAGTTAGAGCACCCGGAAGTTAAAGGTCTCTTCCCATGCGGCGAAGGCGGGGGCTATGCCGGGGGCATCGTCTCGGCCGCCATGGATGGGGAACGTTGTGCCGAAGCCGCCGCAAGCAGCCTCCTCTAGCTTAAAACAGAGTCGACAATTGATTATGTCTTTCTTTTGCAATTGACCACAACAGTTATTTAAGTCGTAAGGCTAATGGCAGCAATCTCATGTCTTTATAGCTTATCCAAACATTCGGCGTATCTTTGCAGCTTATTTTAAATCATGACATTCAAAGACTTAGACATAATTGAACCGATTTTGAGGGCCCTCGAAGGCGAAGGGTATACACATCCTACCCCGATCCAAATGCAGGCCATCCCGATTTTGTTCAAAGGGAAAGACCTCCTAGGGGTCGCCCAAACCGGCACGGGAAAGACCGCTGCCTTTGCCATTCCGATTTTACAGCAACTTTTTATAAACAAAGGAAAACA
Organism: Maribacter sp.; assembly: GCA_022865355.1. Classification (GTDB taxonomy): domain Bacteria; phylum Bacteroidota; class Bacteroidia; order Flavobacteriales; family Flavobacteriaceae; genus JALHST01. The sequence goes on from JALHST010000300.1 coordinate 1,392, forward strand.
ACAAGGGGGACGTGGCATAAAAGCCTTGATCGTTACCCCTACCCGGGAACTTGCCATTCAGATCGGTGAAAGTTTTACGGCCTATGGAAAGTTCACCGGGATACGCAATACCGTCATCTTCGGCGGGGTCAAACAGGGCAAGCAGACCCATGCCCTGCAACGGGGCGTCGAAGTGTTGATAGCCACTCCGGGCCGCTTATTAGACCTGATGAACCAAGGATTTGTATCGCTGCGTGAGGTAGAATTTGCCGTTTTGGACGAGGCCGATCATATGTTGGACATGGGCTTTATCCACGATATCAAAAAGATCATTGCCAAACTTCCGCACAAGCGCCAGTCGCTTTTCTTTTCGGCCACGATGCCGAAGGACATCGTGGAACTCTCCCGAAAAATTTTGGGCGATTTTGAGCAGGTAACTGTAAGACCCGAACAGGCCACGGCCGAAAAGGTAGAACAGGGAGTCTATTTCGTAAGCAAAAAAAATAAGCCCAAGTTGTTGGTACATCTGTTGGAGGAAAGTCCAAAAGATTCCGTTTTGGTATTTTCAAGAACGAAGCATGGGGCCAATAAGGTGGTCAAGATATTGGACAAGGCCAATGTTCGTGCCGCGGCCATCCACGGTAACAAATCACAGACGGCACGGCAAAAGGCCTTGGGGGATTTTAAGGATGGAAAGATAAAAGTTTTGATCGCCACCGATATCGCCGCCCGTGGCATCGATATCGACGAGCTATCGATGGTGTTGAATTACGACTTGCCGAATGTGCCCGAAACCTATGTGCACAGGATCGGAAGGACCGGCCGCGCCAGTGCCAGTGGCATTGCCCTGTCATTTTGTGACAAAGAAGAGCGGCCGTATTTAAAAGATATCGAAAAACTCATAAAACAAGAAGTGCCGCGTATGCCCGAACATCAATTTGTCGACGATGGCACCGAGGAAGAAACCGAAATCGATGACCGGCCAGCCAGATCAGGCAACCGAAATAGATCGGGAAATTCCTCTAAAAACCGAGGAAGTTCGGGGAATGCGAATTCTCGAGGGGGAAATTCAGGGAATCGTAGGAAGTTCAGCGGTACCCGTAAAGGATTTTCAGGAAAAAAAGGTGCATAAAAAACCTGCAGCCCAAGGGCTGCAGGTTTTGTTATTTTATTAGTGGCCGGGGTTGTCTAAATACGCTTCAGCGCGCCATTCGGATCAGGTTGGCAAAGTAAACATATTTCAAGTCCCTCGCGGCGATTCCTTCTTGCATCGCCTTGGTATTGGTGGGCGTTGCCCCCTCACTATAGTTTATGTTTTGATTTAAGGCTTGACTATAATTTTTGAACATACTTACGGTCATATGGGAGGCATAGGTATCACTTCCTAATGGTAACATAAATCGGATCAATCCCCAACTTGACTTTTCACCTGCATTCACCGATTTTTGATGTAAGGGCTGAAAGATTTCCATCTCCGCTTTTTCATATTTGTCATAGGCCATCATATCCACTTTCATCATATCGATCTCAGCTATGGTACCCACGACCATTTCGGCCGGCGAAAATCCTGTGGTAGCGGCAATTTGTTCGGCATATATTCGCACCGCCAAGTCCCTGGTTTTAGAGGAAGAATTCAGTTTATCGATGAGGTCGGTTTCCGACATATTGGGATAAACGGCTTTTGCCCGCTCCATAAAATGGGTCCAGCTACTACCGTCCATCATTTTCACGGGATCGTTGTAAAGTGTAACGGTCAAGTATTGAAAACCCTGTTGTTCGCCCCCCGGGCTAAGTGCCCAAAGATCCCAGCCTAAAATATCACCATTCTTTACACGTTGCTCTTGAATCTTTTGCCAAAATTCCTCGGTTGCATTATAATCGGCATCTTGTTCATTATCAACTTTCATAAACTCAAATGTCAGGAACAATTTGTCCTGCGCAATAACAGTAGTGCTGAACATGATCAGCAAGCTAAAAATCAGTAATTTTTTCATTATTTAATGTTTTATTGGTTACTATTCTATGGGTCAAGAAATATAATATGATACGATGACCCCATTGTAATTAAGCCGATGGCTCCCCCGAACCATTGACAATGCTAATGGATTCATTTAACAAAATGGCTGAAAACAGGACGAACGTATGCTTTTACTGTCCGAAACGATCTTTTTAATTACCGGGAAGTATGTTTAGGAGATGTCCGTTGATCAAATGGTATGAATGCGATTCAAGAGTACCTCTTTATGCGATTTTCCAATGGGGATTACCTTCCTTCCGATTTCTAGGTGGGCATCGGCGATTACGTCCAATTTTGTAAGGTTTACGATAAAAGATCGATGGACCCTTAAAAAATCTGCTTTGGGTAGCTTGTCCTCCATGGTTTTGAGGGTGCAGGTCAGCACGAATATCTCTGTGGAAGTTATTATGGTACAATAGTTTCGATCGGCTTCGATATAGAGAATATCGTTTAATAATAGCTTCTCCATTTTTCCATTGTGTCGAACAAAAATACGGTCGTATAATACTTCCAATGTCTGAACCGACTGTGGGGGCGTTGGGTGATTCTTTAACTGCTCGACTACCAGTGCTAAGGTACGCTGTAAATTAAGTTTATTGAAGGGTTTGGTTATAAATGCCCTTGGATGGGTCTCCCTGGCTTTTTCAAAGGTGAGCTCGTCGTTATTGGCGGTCAGATAAATTATGGGAATATCCATAAATTGCTGGATAGCCTTTGCAGTTTCTATCCCATTGATCGAGCCTTTTAAATTAATATCCAACAACAATATATCCGGAGGATATATCTTGGCATGCACGATGGCCTCCTCGCCCCGCGAAACGATGCCTAAAATGTCATATCCTAAATCGGTGAGTTGCATTGAAAGGTTCGCACCGATGATCATGTCATCTTCCACAATCAATATTTTGATGTCGTCAGTCATTCTTATGCTGCCTTATGAAGTTGAAACTGAATCGATACCGATCTTCCCTTATGCGTATTCAATACCATTTTACCATCGAGTTGCTGTGTCAAAAGATCGACCAAATGGCTACCGAAACCGGTTCCTTTGATATGTTCGCCTTCGAGCTTGCCCACCCCATTATCGATCACGTCCAATTGCAGTACCCTATGGGTCTCTTTTAAGCTGATCTGTATTTTTCCTGGTTTTTGATTCGGAAACGCATACTTGAGCGAATTCGTCAATAATTCATTTACGATAAGCCCTATAGGTATTGCCATATCAACATCCAATTCCAAGGGATTCATATTGATATCGACCGTAACTTGTCGTTCGGCACCAAACGAATGAATCACGTAATCGGCAAGTTCCTTGAAATAATCCTTCATCTCGATGACAGATAAATTCTTTCCAAGATACAATTTTTGGTGTATCATGCTCATACACTGTACACGATGTTGGCTTTGGTACATCGCATCCAAGATGTTGGGGTCTTTTATACGCGCCGATTGTAATGCCAAAAGACTCGAAACCATCTCAAGATTGTTTTTTACCCTGTGATGAATTTCCTTTAACAAAAATTCCTTCTCCTCATTTTTCTTTTGAAGCAAACGATTCTTCGTTCTATTGATCTGAATCGCCTTATAAAACAGAATCAATAATAGTAGTAATAATCCTGTTATTATAGAGATCAAGGTTTGATTGGTACGTTGTCTCTTGATCATGGTTTCCTGTAGTAAAATGGTGCCTTCCTTGTCGGCTACCTCAAATTCGGTCTTCAATTTTGAGATACGTTCATCGGCCTCAGCGGTAAAAACGGCACTTTTTAATTCATCGTATTCAGCGAACGCTTGGTAGGCCTCCCGATATTCGTGGTTTCCGGCATGGGCTTTCCCTAAGGTCTCATATGCCTGGCTCAGATAGAACTTATCCCCAAATTTGTCGGAGGCAATGGTAATGCATTTCGTAAGACTTTCTATGGCCGCTATATATTTGCCCTCCAAATTTTGTAACTTTCCTATGGAGAGCCAAGCTCGCATTTCCATAAATTTGTTCGTGAGCGAGTCTGCATATTTTAAGGCATTTGTGGCAGCCTCCTCGGCCTTTTTGAATTTACCCATATAGGCGTATAGATCGACCACCGAAATATAGGTATCGCTTAGATTATTATAAAATCCGTAGCGTTCCCCGATGACGATCGCATGTTCAAAATATTGAAGCGCTTCACTATAATTTTTCAAGGCCAGATAATTATTGCCGACGACATATAGGGTAAAGCCATAATCCAAATCGTTAATACCCCTTTCCTCAAAGATTTCGAGCGATTTTAAACCGTATTCAAGGCCAGTTTCATATTTCGCCTGTTTCCAGAACAAATTGCTCAAATCACTATATGCCAAGGCAATGGCCTTTTTGTCATTTAGCTTTGTTCCTAACCTGAGTGACTCAAGCGCATAGTCGGCAGCCTTATCGATGCGGCCACGTCTTTCATATACATACCCTAGTTGGGTATTGAGAAATGCGAGGTCACTTTCGCGTATTTTCGATTTGGCAGCAGCCAATACCGCTTCGGCACTATCCAACTTTTCCATTCTAAGGAGAATGGCTCCTTGGGTTACTTGAAATCTTCCCTCCCAAAGCGTATTTGAATTTTTGGCCGTCATTCGTAACCCCTTTTTTGTGTATTTCATGGCTTTAACGAGGTTACGAGTATGCCAGTAATAGGCCAGATCATTGAGTATCGAAAATTTGAGGGAATCGGTTTTTGCCTTAAGATACCCCTCCTCGAGAATTTGTAAATACGAAGCTCCAAAATTGTCAGTAGCAACAAATACTTTTTTGTAGGGATTTTCGCTGTCAAAGTCGATTAGTTGAGCAAAACTTTGGCCCCAATTCAAAATTGAAAAGGCAAAAATGGGAACGAATTTTATAAAGTAGTTTCTCATTTTCACATCGGAAACTCGATCGGGGGAAAGCGAGATGGTTAAATATACGACAATCTATTGAAAAAGCTTCGGTAAATAATAAAGGGCCTTCGGACAATGAAACCATGTATTCGTCCTCGTTCATTTGCAATTGCATCATAAATGCGATTCATTAGATGGTGATTTTGAAAATCATTTCCCCGCGAGCTTACGAAAACCCATGAGAGATGAAGATGAACATCGTGATGTCGGCATTTATTATGCTCCTTTTTTTTAGCTGCCAAGAGCACGGCTCCGATGTTGGCAAGCAATCGCCAGAAGAGTTAAAATCAAATTTAATGAAGATAAACTTCAACAGATTTATTGAAGCCCTAAATAATAAGGACTTGCTAGCCTTTCGGCAGGTTTCAATCGAAAATTGTATCAGGAATCTAAACGGAATTACGGTGGCCAGACATCAAAATGAAATGGAAGCCAACATAAACGTTTTTTTTAACGGGTTTCCCGACGCGAAAGTAACTACCGACGAAGTGTCTACCTCAAATAATTTATTATTTGCACAATGGACCCTCTCTGGCACGAATACAGGTAATTTCGGGGATTACCAGCCAACAGGTAAAAAAGTCAATATAAGCGGGTGCTCAAGCTTGCAATTCAACGAGCAAGGCAAAATAGTTCGTGAAGATGTGTATTACAATGAATTGGAATTGTTACAGCAATTGGGGTATACGTTAAATCCACCCGTGTTAAAATAGTTAAGAACAATAAATACTAATTAAAAACCTAACATCATGAGAACACTGAAAACCACATTTTTTATGGCACTGGCATTCTTGATAATGCCCAGCGCGACCCAAGCACAGGACATGGGTAATTCACAAGCCTATTGGGTCCATGAGGACTTTGTAAAACCTTCTAAAGTAGCTGAATACGAAGCCATTTGTAAAGAATTGGTAGCTAATTTAAAAAAATACAACATTCAAGATATCAACACGATTGTTTCCAATACGGCCGATAACCGCTATTTATTTGTGGGTCCCCTCGAAAATATGGCCCAATTAGACCAGAATATGTTCGCCACCCTGTCCGAAAAAATGGGTGAGGGGGCCTTGGAGGCTCTGTTTGGTAGAATGGATGAATGTTACGATATAGAGCAGAATTATATCATCAGTTTAGATAAGGAACTGAGCTATATGCCCGAGGGTATCACCCAAACGCCGGCTGGGCAGGATTACCGCAAATTTCATTACCTCTACTTTGCTCCTAAGGATCGGAAATTGATCCATGAAAAAATGAAGGCGGTCAAAGATGTGTTCGCAAAGAAGGGATCAAAGATGTACTATAGGGTCTACCGCAGTGGATTTGGCACTCGGGGCGACTTTTATATGGTGGCCATCGCGGCCAAGGATGCCGTCGATTATGCGCAAAAAAGTATGGAGAATGGCAAACTACTCGGTGAGGAAGGCGATAGAACGCTTGGCGATTTATTCGGCAATTTGCTACGATATGAGGAATTTTTGGGAAGAATGCGTCCTGAATTGGCATATTCCCCACAAAAATAGAAAAACGGTCAGATTGCCATAAAAGCTGGCTGGCCCGATATTTAGTCATACGTTTTGAAGAAATAGTAACCCTTTAATTAAATATATATTATGAAAAACTTCATGTTTTTAGGCCTTACGGCACTATTGTTTATCGCCTGCAAAGAAAATGGGCCCGTACGTTATGCCTCTACTTCACCTGAAATTGATGCAGTCAAGGCCCATATCCAGGCGTACAATGATGGGAATTGGACGGCATGGACCGCTGTTTATGTAGATACTGCCAAGGTGTATCATAATTCGTTGGCCGCCGCTACTTCTGCTGAAGTCATGCAAGGATTAAAAACCAACCTGGAGTCGGTATCGAGCTATAATCTTGGTGGGGACGATCCGTTCTACGAAATGGTAATCGATAATGATGGTGAAAAATGGGTGAATTCATGGATGGCTTTTAAGGGGACCCTGGCGGCCAATGGCGAAGAAATTACCATTCCGGTGCATATTACATACGAATTTGTAGGCGATAAAATTGTGAAGGAGCACGCCTATTATAATCTTGCGGAATTCATTACCATGCTTCAGAAAATCGAGGCCTCGAATAAAATGTCAGCCGATGAAAAGGCGATCCAGTCAACTATTGACAATGTGATCAAGGCATGGAATACGAAGGACAAGGCCTTATTGGAGGCATCTACCGTAAAGAATATGATTCGAAACAGCAATGGCATCAAGGCCGTCAACAATCAAACCGAGTACGGCAATTTCATGGACCAATACTTCGAGGCCTTTCCCGACTTTCATGTAACGCTTGATAAAGCGATTGTTGATGGGAATACGGCATTTATCTATTGGATGGTCATGGGCACCAATACGGGAAAATTTATGGGAAATCCGCCTACCGATAAAAAAATTGAGACCCATGGGCTCAGTGTTTGGAAATTCGATCGGGAAGGAAAAGCCATTCAAGAGGATGCGTTTTCTGATAATTTGGAAGTATATCAACAATTGGGCTATTCAATGCCAGCCCCCAAATAAAAATTAGACTTATATAACGGCAATACCAAACCTAATGGGCCACACATCGCACATATGTTTCGGGGGGAATAAAGATGTCCGTCCATTAGGTTTTTAAAAATTAAAAAATAGGGGTCAAATACTCCAACTTTAATTTCTCGTTTCGATGCCTTAGAGGCCTGTGTAAATGAGGCAAGGATTGGAAAATAATGCGTTTAACTGTAGGAAGATGTTATACAATTAAATTACGCCTTGCATGAAGCATACGCGTATCGATTAAAATAAATAAACGAATCGACCATAGACCGAACCGAGTTGGCCACTAAAATTAAAATAAAAAATATGAAAACAGTTTTGATTACCGGCACCAGTAAAGGGATTGGACTAGAAACCGCGCTTACTTTTGGGCGTGCCGGTTATAAGGTATATGCGACCATGAGAAATCCCGATATGGCATCGGATCTAAGGCAAAAAATAATCGTCGAATCTTTGGACATGGCCATTTTTAAGATGGATGTTGACTCCGATAAGTCGGTTAAGCAAACCATGGATGCGATCCTCAAAAAAAATGGGCGGATCGATATTCTTATCAATAATGCCGGAATCGAGCGGCACGGTTCGGTGGAGGAAATGGCCATACAAGATTTCAAAGTGATCATGGAGACCAATTATTTTGGGGTTGTGCGGTGTATCAAGGCCATATTGCCCGTGATGCGAGAGAATCACGACGGTTGTATCATCAATGTGGCCTCGATTGCCGGGCGCATCGCAAACACCCCATTGGGTGCCTATGCCGCCAGTAAATTTGCCCTCGAGGCCATCAGCGAGGCCTTGGCACAGGAGGTAAAGCCCTTTAATATTCGGGTAGCCATTGTAGAGCCGGGCATTATCGATACACGTATGGCGAATAGTATTGCCAAAGGTGGCGCTTCTATTTATCCGCAATCAAAACGCTTCGGAGGCCTTTTTGCAGCCACCTTGCAAAACCCCACAAAACCTTCAATGGTAGCCGAAAAGATATTGGAGATTGCAGAGAGCGCTACCTGGAAATTGCGACATCCGGTCGGCCCCGATGCCCTACCCTTTCTTGAATGGAGGGCTTCAATGACCGATGAGGAATACGTTGACTGGAATGCCGCCAGTGATGCCGAATGGTATGCGGCCGTTGAAAATACCTTTGGCTTGGATGCTAGGGAACATTCGAAAATTTTAGACAAGTAGGCATTGCAGTCCCTTTTTTAACCACTGTGATAATAAGTGTATGGCTTTAACGATACCAGGTTGTTTAAGGGGTAATTGAAAATAATATAATACTAAAAACAAATCATATGGAAACACTTACAGGAAATAAAATAGATCCTTCAAAAATTTTACAAACAGGAATGGGGTTTTTCGCCTCCAAAACCTTACTGACCGCGGTTCATATGGAACTATTTACCATCTTGGCGAAAAGGGAACTTGCCGGCAAGGACATTCAATCGCTCCTGGGACTTCACCCACGCAGCCTCTATGACTTTTTGGATGCCTTGGTCGCCTTGGGCTTTTTACAACGCACCGGCATCAAGGAAACCGCCATGTACCGCAATTCGGAAGAGGCTGAAATGTTTTTAGACAAAAACAAGTCCAGTTATGTGGGAGGTATGTTGGAAATGGCAAACAATCGTTTATATCGATTTTGGAACGATTTGGAGGAAGCGCTAAAAACAGGCCAACCTCAATGCGAGACGAAAAACGGGGACAAGCCTTTTTTTCAGGAAATTTATGCCTCCGAAGATAAACTCCGGGAATTTTTAAAGGCCATGGGGGGCATTCAAATGGGGAATTTCATGGCCTTTTCCAAAAAGTTTGATTTTTCGAAATATAACACGCTTTGCGACATCGGAGGCGCCGGAGCCAATTTATCGGCCCAAGTCGCGCTCAATAATCCGCATATGAAGTGTATCTCGTTCGATTTGCCCCCAGTGGCACATGTAGCGAACGAAAATATAGAACAACTGGGCTTAAGAGGAAAGGTAAGTATTCGTTACGGAGATTTTTTTATGGATGATTTTCCCAAGGTCGATGTGATCACTATGGGGAACATTTTGCACGATTGGGGTCTTAAGGAGAAAAAGATACTAATTAAAAAAGCCTACAACGCCCTGCCGGATGGCGGCGCATTGGTAATAATCGAAAATATTATCGATGATGACCGACGACAAAATGCCTTTGGTTTGCTGATGTCGTTGAACATGCTCATCGAAACCCCGGATGGATATGATTTTTCGGCTTCCGATTTTAACAAATTGGCCAAAGAAGCAGGGTTTGCGAAAACCTCGTTGATGCCTTTGACCGGGCCTACGAGTGCCGCAATTGCCATTAAATAGTCGAACAAAAATTAAACCGTATGGAAAATAATCTACCACCTAATATTCTTCTTACCCAAATGATTTTTGGATTCGTCACCTCGAAGGCAATCCACGTTGCGGCAAAATTGAACCTGGCTGATTTAATAGCTGCCAAAGGGGCCATGAATACCTCCGAAATGGCAGAGAAGACAGGAGCAAATGAAGAAGCGATTTATCGGCTTCTTCGGGCCCTCTCGAGCAGCGGTATTTTCATTGAAGATCAGAATCGAAAATTTTCTTTGACACCTTTGGCAGAGTGTCTCCGCGAAGACAGTCCGGTAAGCGCCAAAGCAATGGCCCTTTCCGCCGGGAGTATTTTTTATAAGGCGTACAACGAGTTCCTGTATTCGGTTCAAACCGGGAATAGCGGTTTTACTAAAGCCCATGGGATGCAACCCTTCCAGTATTTGACATGCCATCCGGAAGAAGGAAAAATTTTTGATCAAATGATGACCGACTTTCATGGGGGCGAAACTCAGCCCATGATCAATAATTATGATTTTTCCGTTTTCAAAACCGTGGTTGATGTCGGTGGTGGGAATGGAGAAGTCATTTCAGCCGTTTTAAACAAAAATCCGAATACGAAAGGTATCTTATTCGATCTGCCGGAAGTAATCAATCGCTCCCAAGGAAATATAGCGACTAGTGGGCTAAGCAATCGCTGCATTGTCAAAGGAGGTAATTTTTTTGAAGCAGTACCAGAAAACGGGGATGCCTATATTTTGAGACACATTGTACATGATTGGAGTGATAATGATGCGGTTGCAATTTTAAAGAACTGCAAAAAGGCCATGAGCGCTGGTGGAAAAGTATTGATTGTTGAAGCGGTTATTCCGAAAGGGAACGACCCACACCCTTTTAAATGGTTAGACCTGACCATGCTCATGATCGGTGGCAAAGAACGTACAAATGAACAGTTTGGGAATATTTTTTCGCAAGCCGGACTGAAACTAACGCGAATCATCCCGATTACCCCCGCCATTTGCATTGTTGAAGGTGAAGTAGCATAAGGAAGAATACTACGGAACCTAAATTATCGCTTATTAAGAATATTAACCAATAAATATATATAAACAATGAAAAAGTTATTTTACATCGTATTGCTGATTCCTTTTTTGGCAATATCACAGAACAGTCCAGAACCTCTGGTCATCCAAAATGTCATGCTTACCGTTTTACCGGGTCATGTGAAGGCTTTTGAAGAAGGCGTAGCTGCCCATAATAAAAAGTACCATACGGCAGGGCCTTACCAATCGAGTGTTTTTATTATTGATAACGGGAAAAATTCTGGCAAATACATTTGGAATATGGGACCCTTACCATGGAGTGCTATGGATGGCAGACCAACGACCGCAAACGGACATGATGCCGACTGGGATGCCAAAGTGGTTCCCCATTTGTCAAATGAAGTGGATGTGAACTACTGGAGAATGCATGCAGATCTTTCCGATTTCTCTAAGGACTTCACCCTTAAAAATCTCTCGGTCTTCATGATCGATGTGAAGCGGTTTAAAGATATCGATTTTATGGAAAAAGTGGTCAAGAAAGTGCATCAAGTCTATATGTCTAAAATGCCTGATCAGCGACATGGCATATACACCAATGAAATGCCGGCCATGGATGGCCCTGATTTTGCCTGGGTAGACTTTTTTGATAGTATGGGATGGATGGGAAGGCCCGACACTTTTGTAAAGGACTTTGAAGCCGTACATGGTGCAGGAAGTTTCTCCACTTTTCTAGCCGATGTTGAAGCTACGACCAACGGTCAATGCACAGAATTATGGATCTTCAGACCAGACCTGAGCGGTAATACCGGCCTTGTTGAATCAGCTTCCCGACAGTAATCAATCAAATATGCCAACCCTTTAATGGCCAATTTTGATAAAACCCAAGGAAACTTGGGTTTTATGCTTTTCAGGATTTGTTGGCATCATTTACTTTTAAGTATATTTAACCAAGATGACCGTGGATGGTCCCTACCGATTCAAACAAAAACAATAAAAAACCGACCCCCATGAAAAAAATTTCAGTTGCGTTCTTTTTGCTACTTACAGTCTTGGCATGTAAATCTCCTACGGAAACCAAGAAAACGACTGGCTCACCTAAGGATATCCATGACAAGGCCATTCTGGTCGATACCCATAACGATTTTTTGACCCAAACCATGGAAAAAGGGGTAGTTTTCGATACCGATCTAAAGGGACGCACCCATAGTGACCTCGACCGAATGAAACAAGGGGGCGTAAATGTACAATTCTTTTCTGTATGGTGTGATGGCAATCAAATCCATCCCTTTCACTTTGCCCTGCGACAAATGGATTCATTGGATGCGGTCGTAAAACGGAATCCGGACAAAATCGTGGAAGTCAAAAACACAGCAGAACTTATGGAGGCCGTTCACCAAAACAAAATTGCAGCTTTCTTTGGGGTCGAAGGCGGTCATATGATCGAGAACGATGTGGCTAAACTGGATTCCCTGTATCAGCGGGGCACCCGGTATATGACCTTGACACATAACAATTCCACCTCCTGGGCCACAAGTGCCGCCGATGAAACTTCACCGCAAGGCGGCGCCTTAAATTCGGAGGGCAAAAAAGGGCTTACGGTATTTGGAAGGGAAGTAGTGCATCGCATGAACACCTTGGGCATGGTGGTCGACATCAGTCATGTGGGGGAGCAAACCTTCGCCGATGTCATGGAAACGACCACGAAACCGATAATCGCCTCCCATAGCTCGGTGTATAGCATCTGCCCGGTTCCCCGTAATTTGAAAGACGATCAAATAAAGGCCATCGCCAAAAACGGAGGGGTAATCCAAATCAATTTTTATTCCGATTTTATCGATCCCGACTATAATAAAAACAAGGAAGCATTTCTACATCGCCATCAGGTAGAATTTGATTCTTTAGTACAAGCAGGAAAGAATGTTTATGTGGCCGAGGAATGGGTGTTCTCGAAATATGACCAAGAAGCCCAGTCTTTCAGACCACCATTCTCATTGGTCATCGATCATATCGAATACATCATCAAATTGGTAGGGGCTGACTATGTGGGCTTGGGATCTGATTTTGACGGCATTCCCTCTGCCCCCATCGGGCTTGATGATGTAACCGATTATATTCATATCACCGAGGCCTTGGTCGAAAAAGGCCATAGTACCGAGGATATCGATAAAATTCTGGGGGGCAATCTATTGCGGGTTTTAAAAGCGAATGAAGTCTATTAAATAACATATTTCTATAGAAATTGAACCTGATTCACACGGGCAGTTGTTTTGGAACAATGACCATTTTCGCAAAGGAAACAAATGGGCTCTCGAACATCGCCTTTTTTATAAATTCGAACGACACGAAAACATCAAGCAAACGAATTGAAGGATCGCAGACCGGTTGATGATTATTTAAACTATACGATCGATTAAAAAAAGTATTTGGAATAATTTAAAAACAGAAAACATGGGAATATTTTGGGATTTATTGCAGCAGGATGAATTGGAAAAACAACAAAAACAGGCGAACAGTATGGAAGAGCGTGTGGAATTTTTGGAAAAAGAGTTGAAACACACCCGGGCCCTCCTCAAGAAAACCTTGGTGGCCTTGGAAACACACTTGCAGAAAGATATTGACGGGGATGGCGTTACAGGCTAATTTTTTCTTAAAAAATTAAATTATTAAGTGCTGCTATGATCAACGTCTTTCGCAACATACGTCAAAACCTCCTCATCGATGGTAAGACCGTAAAATACATAAAATATGCCATTGGTGAAATCGTACTGGTGGTCATTGGTATCTTAATTGCCTTGAGCATAAATAACTGGAATGAATCAAGAAAGCAGGCCATAGCGGAAAAAGAATTTATTACAGGGGTGAAAATTGATCTAGAACAAGACAAAGCGTATATCAAATTAGTTATACGGCAGGCAGAGAAAAAGCTCATGGCTTTTGAACTTTTAAGTAAAAAGGATCCTGCGTTATATGATACTGACAAAAAAGCATTGGATTCACTACTTCATATTTATTTTGTTAGTGAACGTACGTTTTATCCTATTTCGGGTTCGTTTGAATCGGCACTATCAGGAAATGAAATCAATAATTTTAAGAACAAAAAAACCATCGCCACGATCATTAAGTTATACAATTCAACCTATGACCGATTAATCGACAATGGAAATATTTCTTCCAATAGATGGGAATATTTAACAAAAAAGTATAGCCATGAACGTCGCATAGGTACCTGGCTCGAAATGAACCCAATTCAATTTTCAGAATTATTAGATGACCTCTCTTATCATTCAAAAGAGCTGGATTGGTACAGAGCCATGTTAATCGAGTCCCTTAAGGACATCAATGCGATAGTGCAGGAAAATTAAATGTTTTTTTTAATAACAGAAGGCCCATGCATCAATGACATTGCCTTTTTGAAATCAGCCTCTGCGACAGGGCGGCATCCGGAAAGACATTTTCATCGATAAACTGCCGGCGGGCCATTACGAATCCAGAAAAATTCAAAGTTCGTGAAGAAAAAACTTTAAAATAATGATAAAAATTTTTGGAAAAATAAGACAACAACTGATAACCCACCATAGACTTGGCAAGTATATCCTTTATGCCCTTGGCGAAATCGTGTTGGTAGTCATTGGGATCCTGATCGCCCTGCAGATCAATAATTGGAATGAGGCCAAAAAACAAAAGACAAAGGAAACGGTGCTTTTGATCGAGCTAAAATCAAATCTTGAAACCAATATCGCAAATCTTGAGAATGATATCAGGACACAAAACGCGAGTATGCGATATTTTGACTATATCATGGATCTTCCAGATCATTATA